>JAKLEK010000034.1:1797-3454 GCA_022703115.1 Elusimicrobiota bacterium | reverse complement strand
AACCGCAGCCTATGCATCCGCTTCTAGAGAAAAAACACACGGGCGTACTCCTGCCCCTCTTCTCTATGCGCTCCAGGAAGGACTGGGGGATAGGCGACATCTCCTGCGTCTCCCCGTGGCTGGACGTGCTCTCCGCGCTCGATCTGGACCTGCTGCAGTTCCTGCCGCTGAACGAAATGCCGCCGGGGGTCTCCTGCCCCTACACTTCTCTAAGCGCCTTCGCCCTTGACCCTATATACATCTCCGTAGAGGACATGCCGGAACTTTCCGAATGCCCGCGGCTTTCGGAAGAGGTACGGTCCTCCGGGTTCCAGGCGGAACTGCGCCGCCTGCGCCGTTCCCGCTCCGTCCTCTACGACGACGTCAAGCGCCTCAAGTTCCGGGTCCTCTGGGAGATCTACACCGGATTCCACCAGAATCACGTGCTGAAGGACAGCGGCCTGGCCCGGGAATTCCTCGATTTCACAGCTAAGAACTCCTTCTGGTTGGACGACTACGCCCTGTTCCGCCACCTGAAGGACGCGCATAGCTGGGCCTCCTGGACCCGCTGGGAAGAACCGCTCAGGCGGCGCGACCCCGCGGCGCTCAGAGCCTGCGCGGCGGAGAACGAACACAGGGTCCTTTTCTTCAAATACCTGCAGTGGGTGCTGGACAGACAGTGGCGCGCCGCCAGAGCGAAGTCGGAATCCGCCGGGATCCTTCTCATGGGGGACCTGCCTTTCATGGTGGACCAGGAAAGCTCCGACGTCTGGTCGCGGCAGAACGAATTCGACATCGATACCGAGGTCGGAGCCCCGCCTGACGCGTTCAGCGAGACCGGCCAGCGCTGGGGGCTTCCCGCCTGCCGCTGGCGCGAAGCGGAAAAGAACGATTTCGAGTGGTGGCGGAACAAAGTGCGCCGGGCCGGGGACCTTTACAACGTTTTCCGCATAGACCACATGGTGGGCTTCTTCCGGACCTGGACCATTCCACGGGACCCGGCGCTGAAACCGGATTTCGACATAAAGGACGAGCACGAACAGCGCGCCCGCGGACGGCGCTTCCTGGAAGCCGTCAGCGGGGCCGGGCGCATGCTCCCGGTGGCGGAGGACCTGGGCGTCATCCCGCCATTCGTCCGGGAGGTCCTGGGCGAACTCTCCATCCCCGGCTACAAGATAATGCGCTGGGAAAAAAAGCCGGACGGGAACTATATCGAACCGGAGAACTATCCTCCGGTCTCGCTTGCGACCTCCTCCACCCACGACAACGAACCGCTGGCCGAATGGTGGGAGACCGTATACTATCCCGAAAAGGGCCTTTTCTGGAAGATGGTCTCCGGCAGGGACGAAAAGCCCCCGGCCTTCTCCCGGTTCCGGGACGCGGTCGTAAGGAAACTCCTGAAAGCGGCCTCGGCGCTGGTGGTCCTGCCGCTGCAGGACATCCTGGGAGTGCGCGACAGAATAAACGTCCCCGGCACCGTAAACTCGGGGAACTGGACCTACCGGACGCCCTGCGCGGCCGAGACCATGCTGACCAGATACCCGTCCCGTCTGGGAAAGTTCGCGGACATGGTCAAAGAGGAGAGAAAATGAGATCAGCTAACCCCGCGCTCCGCCTTTTCGCTTTCGCCGCATGTTCCCTGTTGCTCCCCGGCTGCTCGCTGGACCGCATGGCGGTC
>JAKLEK010000034.1:0-1790 GCA_022703115.1 Elusimicrobiota bacterium | reverse complement strand
CGAACCCCGCGCTCCGCCTTTTCGCTTTCGCCGCATGTTCCCTGTTGCTCCCCGGCTGCTCGCTGGACCGCATGGCGGTCAGGACTACGGCCGCTCTGGTGGACAAAGGCCTGCCCGCCGTCTACAGGGAAAGGGACCCGCGTTTCGCCAAGGACGCGCTGCCGGCCAATCTGCAGCTGATGGAGATCCTGCTGGAAAGCGACCCGAAGAACCGGACGCTGCTCCTGGACGCGGCGATGGGTTTTTGCGGCTACGGGTTCATGTTCACGGAGGACGAGGACGAGGCGAGGGCCTCCGCCATGTACGACAAAGGCGGCAGGTACGCGCTGCGGGCGCTGGACCTATCCGGCGCGGTGAAGGACGGCGAGGCCGTGCCGGCCGCGGTCGACCGGCGCTCGGCCCCGGCCGCGTTCTGGCTGGCCTTCTGCAGGGCGGCGTACGTGAACCTGAACCGCGACGATCCGGACGCGCTCGCGGAACTGCCGCGGATCATGCCGCTCGCGGAGAAAGTGGCCGAACTGACCCCGGACTACTACTATAACGGCGCATATTCCATGCTCGGAACCTATTACGCCATAAGGCCGGCGATACTGGGCGGAGACACAGGCAAGGCCAGGGCGAATTTCGACAGGGCGCTTCAGGATGGCGGCTCGGATTTCCTGCTGAATTCGTTCATGGCTGCGAAAATGTACGCAGTCGCCGCGCAGGACCTGGAATATTTCGAGAGGACGCTCCGCGCCGTACTGGACGCGGAGCTGAAGGACGACGCGGCCCGCCTGCCGAACGAAGTGGCAAAGCTGAAAGCGAAAAAGCTGCTGGAGAAAAAAGATGAACTCTTCTAAAAAGACCGTACGCCGCTGCGCCCTGGCGCTGCTTGCCGGACTCTGCTCCCTGCCCCCCCTGGGCGCGCAGACCGTGGTGAAATTCGCCACCCTGGCCCCTGAGGGCACCGCGTGGATGAAGACGATGCGGCAGTTCAGCGAGGAGCTGGCCGCCAAGACCGGCGGGCGCGTCAAGTTCAAGATATACGCGGGCGGCGTAAGCGGCGACGAGAAGGACGTGGCGAGGAAGATCCGCCTGGGCCAGCTGCAGGCCGCCGGCTTCACCGGCGTGGGCCTCGGCGAGAT
This sequence comes from Elusimicrobiota bacterium, assembly GCA_022703115.1. GTDB lineage: Bacteria > Elusimicrobiota > Elusimicrobia > Elusimicrobiales > UBA9959 > YA12-FULL-51-18. The sequence continues at coordinate 663 of JAKLEK010000034.1, read as the reverse complement.
AGCCCCGGAGATCCGCGTACTGGACACGCCGTTCCTTTTCAAAAGCCCGGCCGAGACCGACCATATCTACAGGATGCTGGACCCGGACTTCCGGGGCATATTCAGGTCTAAGGGCTATATCCTGCTCGGCTGGACCGAGGTGGGGAACGTCTACATCTTCGCCAACGTCCCGGTGACCGGACCGGCGGACCTCCAGACCGTCAAAATGTGGATATGGGAAGGGGACCCGATAGCCGAGGCCACGTTCGCCGCCATGAAAATAAAGCCCATCCCGCTTTCCATCACCGACGTCATGACATCTCTCCAGACCGGGATGATAAACGCGGTCTACAGCGCGCCGGCCACCGTCATCCCTCTGCAGTGGTACACCAGGATGAAGTACGCTTTCGCGAGGCCGATAGCCACCGCGGCCGGCGCGGTGGTGATCTCGAAAAAAACCTTCGACTCGCTTTCTCCAGGGGACCAGAAGGCCATGCTCGAGCTCGGCGACAGGCATTTCAAGTCCCTGACCGCCGCGAGCCGCCGGGACAACGAGCGGGCCGTAGCCACGCTCAAGAAGGAAAAGGTGGCCTTCACGGAACCCGGGGGCCCCGAAACCCTTGAGACTTTTGAGAAGATGGGCGCTGAGACCAGGCGCGCCCTGGTCGGGAAGCTTTATTCCGC
>JAKLEK010000339.1 GCA_022703115.1 Elusimicrobiota bacterium | reverse complement strand
TCTACCGGCATAATACTTCCTCCCGGCGCCGCCTTCGCGGCGGCGACACTAGACATTGGACCTATCATAACACAAATGTCCTGAAATTTCAACTGTATACTTTTTTGTTATATTTAAAACGGAGCCTCGGCCGCGCCGGCCGGAGGGGAGTGACGATTGCATTAACGCCGCAGTTATTCTATAGTAGAAGCGCCGAGGCGCCGCGACGGGCCCGGAAGGGGGGGCGTTCCGCCGGCCGCGGACGCAGCGAGGGCGTATGCCTGACAAAGACCTTGCCATGAGATTGGCCGTAGAGGCGCTGAGAACGGCCATCGTGCTGGCCGTCCTTCTCCTCATCGTCCGCTTCATCGAGATCCTGCCGTTCTCCGGTCTTCCGATCTTGGACCCGCGCATTTCCGCTTCGGACCTTCTGGCCGCCTGCGTTTCCGCGGCCGGCATCTGGATCTTTCTGAAGGCGGGGGCGAACGCCGGGCCCGTGGTGGACGCCCTGGCTCCATGGCTTCCGGGCGCCGGAGCGCTGCTGCTCCACGTGATGCGGTTGTCCGCGGTCCTTTTCGCCTATTCGGCCTTTCAGGGGCTGACGCGGCCTTTCATCGGGGATCTGGAATGGCTGTATCAGTCGGTGTTCCTGGCGCCGACGCTGTTCTTCCTGGCCAAAGCCGTAATGCACGTTTATTCCGCCAGCGAGAGCGTCAGCCGGGCCATCCTGTCCGCGCTGGACCCGTACAAGCGCAAGTAAGAGCGGAAAAGACCGGCCCCGAGCCGGCCGCCGGCGGTCCCGGGTATTGACAAACGGTCCGTTACCTGTAATAATAATGTATTATAAATGGGTTGCGCCGGTCCGACGGTTCTTCGGAGCGGCGTCGCGCGCCGGTTGGTCGTGTGCGAGGGGTTTTAGGGAGCCGATAACCTGATGATTTCCAGCTTTTCCAAATTAATGTTCCCGTCCAAGGAAATAGTGGGCATAGATATCGGGAACCACGCCGTAAAGATCGTCTGCCTTACCGAAGAAAAGAAAAAGACGAGGCTCAAGGACTGGGGGCATATACCTCTCTCCATCAAGCCGGACGTTCCTCCCGAGGAAAGAAAGGCGATAATTTCCCAGGAGATAAAGACCTACCTGAAAAAAAGAGGGGTCCAGGCGAGCTATGCCGCGGCCTCCATTTCCGGCAACGCGGTCATCGTGCGGTACGTCAAGCTTCCCAAGCTCGCGAAGAAGGAGCTGGCCCTGACGCTGAACGTGGAGGCGGAGCCTTTCATCCCGTTCGACATCAAGGACGTCAACCTCACCTATTACGTGCTCAACGACGTGATGGACGAAGGACAGCCGAAGATGGAAACGGTCCTCGTCGCGGCCAAGAAGGACGCGGTGATGGACAAGATAGACATTTTGAGCGACGCCGGGCTGGACCCGCTCATCATGGACGTGGACTCTTTCGCGCTGGAAACGCTTTACAACAGCCTTAATCCGCAGCCGGAAGCGAACGCCGTCCTGCTGCTCAATATGGGGCACAAGGTCACGAATCTTTCCATAGTCTCGCAGGGCGTGACCAGGGTCGTCAGGGATATCTTCATAGCAGGCGGCACGCTGGAAAAGGCCGTGCAGAAGGCCCTCAAGG
>JAKLEK010000338.1 GCA_022703115.1 Elusimicrobiota bacterium | reverse complement strand
AGGGAGCCGCCGGTCCGCGGTTTTTCGGCGAGTTTGCCCTCGTCTATCAGAACGTTCCTGCCGGTCCCATTATCTTTTCCCATGGCCATAATATAAACAAAGCCGGACTCCGGTGTCAATGAGGAAATCTTTATGTTATAATAGCGCGGGAACGGCGGTCCGCGTTCCTGCGGTCGTTCAAGTCGTGCAGCGCGTCCGGGGCCATGTTCCGCGGTAGCCTTAAATCCTTATGGAACAAGAGCTGATCAGGGTCGCGGTGTCGTCCTTCACCAACCTTATCCAGGGACTGCTTTTCCTGACCGGAGTTTTTTATCTGCTGCTGAGCCTGCCCGGCTTTTTCAGGGGGCGGCGCCCTCCGGCCTCTTCCGGGACCCCGCGCTTCGCCGTTCTCCTTCCGGCCTACAACGAGGAAAAGGTCATACGTTTCTCGGTGGAAAGCCTGATGAACATGGATTACCCCGCCGACAGGTTCGACGTCTTCCTCATAGCCGACCACTGCACCGATTCCACGGCGGCGATCGCCGCCGGCCTTGGCGCGAAAGTAATGGACCACTCCGGGCAGGGCCGCCTTCCGGGGAAGGGCCGCGCTCTCAAGTGGGCGACCGGCAGGATACTGGCTTCCGGGGACTACGACGCCTTCTGTTATTTCGACGCCGACTCGCTGGCGCATCCGCTCTTCCTGCGGGCTATGAGCGCCAGGCTCGCGGCCGGAGAAGAGGCCGTACAGGGGCGCCAGCTCTCGAAGAACACCGGCCGGTGGCTGGGCAGGGTACTCGCTTCCGCTCATATCATTTCCAACAGGTTCTTTCAGCGACCGAAATACATGCTGGGTCTTTCCGCCACCCTCCACGGAAAGGGGATGTGCTTCTCGCGGGCCGTGGCGGAGCGCTATCAGTGGGACGAGACCTGTCTCACGGAAGACCTGGAAATGCAGATGCGCCTCATACGCCACGGCGTCAGGATAACCTGGGCCGAGGAGGCGGTGGTTTACGACGAGGAACCGGAGAACCTGCGGCAGTACGTAAGGAGGAACGTGCGGTGGACGCGAGGCTCGCTGGACACCGCCCGCCGGCACCTGGCCGCTCTGTTCGGCCGGGCGTTCACCCGCTTCGACCTGCGCGCCCTGGAAGGCGGCGTCTATTCGGCTCAGACTTTCCGTCTCGGTTTTTTCTCCCTTGCCGCCGCGCTCATATGGTTCACCAGGGATTCATTCAACCTTTTCGTATGGCTGTATCACCAGGTGCCCGGCGCGGAGGCGACGGTGAAGCTCATGAACGTTTTCCCGCTCGCGTTGTATCCGGCCGCGGCCCTGCTCATGGAGAGAGCGGGCCCCGGCATACTGGCCGCCTATTTCCTGCAGCCGGCGCTGGGGATCCTGAGATTCCCGGTGTTCGTGGCCGGAGTTTTCAGGGGCACAAAGGACTGGGGCCGTACCGACCACGCCAGTCAGGTGTCGATTTCGGACCTGGTCGGATGAAAGACGCAAGTCAGGAATATAGCACAAGGGGGATAGAACGATGAAACTCATGCTTGTTTCGGTCTTCATGGCGCTGCCGGCTCTGCATGCCGCGGCGCAGGACATGCCGCCGGGCCTCCCCGGCCTTCCGGGTGTCGGACCTTCGCCCGCGAACATCGAAGAGGAGGCGGTGCAGCGTCCCGATGCGATGAAAGTGCTGGCCGACCTGGGTCCGGAACTGCGGCTAAGCGCGGGCCAGGAGGAGAG
>JAKLEK010000337.1 GCA_022703115.1 Elusimicrobiota bacterium | reverse complement strand
TACCCCGCCAGGAACCTGTCCGCGAAAGCGGTTCGCTTTGAAAGCGGCACATATTGCAGACGCTGGAACACGGCGGCCCCGTAGAGTTCGTTCCCCCCCAGGAGGGTGCCGGCGCTGGTATAGGAAAGTTCCGTCCTGGAACCCCTCACGGCCGTCAGATAGAGCCCGCTCACGGTATCCCTGACGTAGGCGACCCTGCCTGCCCTGGTGCGGGCGTGATCGGCCCTGTCGTCCGCTTCGAACCTGTCGGTCACGTCCCTTCTTATAGCGAAGACTTCCACGCGGTTGTACCTGTCGAACGGATAGGCCGTTCCGGCGGCGAAGCGCCAGTCCTGCCTGTCGAACTCGAGGTCCCGCTCGCTGACTGCGTCCTTGAACGTGACGCCGGAGGCCTGCAGCAGCAGCGGCATCCTGTGCCTGGCGTAACTGTAGTTAAGCTGATAATTAAGATAATCCCCGGCGGAATTGTAGTTCACCAGGCCGGCGGCGTTGTGGTCGCCGAGCATGTCCGAACCCTGCCAGTACGTGGTAAGGAAAAGTCCTCCGGGTGAGGAGAACATGAGCACCGGGAAGAACAGGTCCGTGGAAGCCTTGAACCTGTACGGCCTGAACTCCCCGGCCGGCTCCGCGCCGGCGTCGTCTGGGACCGGAACGCTCCCGGCCTCCGCCAATACCGCCGGCCCGGTCCGTTCCGGCGGAAAATTACAGGCGGGACCGGAGTAGACGTTCATGCTGCCGTGGCGGAACGAAGAAAAGATCATGCGGTCGCCCCCGCGCGAGTAGGACGGAGTGAAATTGCCCCCTATCACCCGCGTCAGCCGCGAGACCGACGACGAGGCCGTATCCAGGGAGTAGAGCTCGTACGTTCCGGACACGTCGGAAACGAAAAGGATCCCGCGGCCGTCCGGGGACGGGACCGGGTCGTACACGTCCCCGCCGGGGAGGCGCGCCAGGGTCTCCTGCGCCCCGCCGAAAGCGGCGCGGCAGAGCTCGCGCCTGGGGCCCGCGGAAGAGTCCCTCTCGCAGGAATATACGGCCCCGGAGCCGTCCGGCAGATAGGCCGGAGAGGACTCGTCCTCCGTTCCTTCGGTCAGGCGGCGCAGCGAATCCAGCCCGGCCGAGCCCGTCTTCAGCGCCGCGGCCAGATCTGCCTCGTAGATATCGTTGAACCCCCCGCGCATGCCGACGAACATGATCCGCGAGGAATCCGGAGAGAACACCGGCTGGCGCACCTCCGCCAGGTCCGGGAACGCCAGGCGCGTGAACCGGCCTCCTGAGGGCTCGTAAAGAAAGATGTATTCGCGATGGTTCTTCTGCCCGGAGAAAGCCAGATATTTTCCGTCCGGCGACCAGGAAAGGCTCCTAAGAGGCCTGGAGAACCTGCCGTACGGCACGTTCTCGGCCCCTCCGGCTTCCCGAGGGACGACGATCTTCCTGGACGAGCCTTTGGCCAGGTCCTTTATGAAGAGGACCGGCGGGTGCCCCTGCGCCGTGGAAAGATAGGCGAGCCTTCCGCCGTCCGGGGAAAGGACCGGGCTGGTGTTGAATTCCGGTATGTCCTCCGTCTGGGTAGTGAGCCGGTCCCCGTAACGTTCCGGCTCGTTCAGGCCGCCGTCCCTGACCTCGGCCAGGTACTTCAGTTCGGAGTATTCCCTGAACTTCCTGTCGAAAGCCGCCAGGTCCAGGCCGATGAGCGGCATAAGCACGGACGAGACGTCGTAGCGGCTCCTGA
>JAKLEK010000336.1 GCA_022703115.1 Elusimicrobiota bacterium | reverse complement strand
CCGTCTCTCCGGCCGGCTGGTTCAGGCCGGCGCTGGAGCATTCGGTCGCGCGCCGCAACATGGAGGCTTTACGGATCAAGGCCTCCGGCGGGCGGCAGGAGGTCGGCACCCTTTCCGGCGGAAATCAGCAGAAGGTGGCTCTCGCTAAATGGCTTGAGACCGGCCCGAGGGTCATGCTGCTGGACGAGCCGACGCGGGGTGTGGACATAGGCGCCAAGCACGAGATCTACAGGCATATGAACGAGTGGACCAAGCGGGGGATATCCATACTGCTGATAACCTCCGAAATGCCGGAACTGCTCGGGCTCTCAGACCGCATAATCGTGATGCACCGGGGCGAAATGACGGCTGAGTTCGGACGCGGGACGGCGACGCAGGAAAAGATCCTGCGCGCCGCGATGGGACGGTCCGCCTGACCGGACCGTGAACTAACAGTCTGCTAAGGAACGAATCATGAACAAACCGGGAAAGATCTTAGGCGGTTTATTCGCGAAACCGTGGGTGCGGGCTCTGTCGGCGCTGGTCTTCGTGGTCCTGCTGGGCGCCATATTCAACGCGGACGGCACCTTCTTCAAGTGGAGCACGCATCGCGACATGCTCCGCCAGGTCTCGGTGTACGGCATCCTGGCCTGCGGCATGACGCTGGTCATAATAACCTCCGGCATCGACCTGTCCGTCGGCAGCATCCTCGGTCTCTCGGCCGTACTGTTCTCTACCCTGACGCTGCGTTTCTCCTGGCCGGCCTTCCCGGCCATAGCCCTGACCCTTGTAGCCGGGCTTTCCTGCGGGGCCCTGTCCGGAGCGATGATCTCCAGGTTCCGCATGCAGCCTTTTATAGCCACGCTGGCGATAATGGTGTTCGCCAGGGGTTTCGCCAAGTACCTCTCAGGGGGTCAGAAAGTCTCCTGCGCCGTAGCCCAGCCGGACGGGACCTACCAGTACGTGGACCTGCCCAGGATATTCTCCCTGATAGACCACAGGATACTCGGAGATAACATCGCCGTAGTGTCCCTGATCTTCCTCGGCTGCGTGGCGTTATGCTGGGTCCTGCTCTCCAAGCTCCGCTGGGGGCGTTACCTGTACGCCACCGGCGGCAACGAAGAAGCCGCCCGCCTCTCCGGCATCCCCACCGGGGCGATAAAGTTCCTCGCCTATGGGATCAGCGGCATGCTGTGCGGGCTGGCCGGCATATGCCAGGCCGTCCAGGAACAGCAGGGGGATCCGGAAGCCGGCACCTCCTATGAACTGACGGCCATAGCCATGGTGGTCATAGGCGGCACCAGCCTTAACGGCGGCCGCGGCGGCGTCCTTCTCACTTTGCTCGGAGTTGTAACGATCGGTTATCTGGAGAAGATACTCAGCATCAACGCGGTGGGCGAAGCCAGCCGCCTCATGCTGACCGGCGCCATAATAGTAGCCGCGGTCCTTTTCCAGAAGACGAAGAAGAGCTGAGGCCGCGGCCGGTTCCGCGTTCCGGGCCCCTGACAGGCCCGCGAACCGGGGCCCGGTCGCATCCGCACCGGCCATAGGCGGGTTGTGCGACGGACACAGGAGGAAATCATGAAGGCACGCGCGTTTATATTATCGATCGCGGTGGCTGCGGCCGGCGCCGCCGGCTGCGGTTCAGCTGCGGCGACTGATGATGAAGCGCGCCAGCTCGCGCAGTGGCTCGGCTTGCGGGCCGAACCCGCGCAGGGCATGCAGCGCCTGGTCACAGAGGTCCTGGGCGTAGGCTTTGGCGG
>JAKLEK010000335.1 GCA_022703115.1 Elusimicrobiota bacterium | reverse complement strand
AAGGTCGTTACGCCTAAACTGGCCATGCTGGCCGCCCTCACCGTCCCCTGGATCGAGATCTACCTCGGGGTCTTCCTCGCGGCGGGCGTGTTCACCCGCTGGTCGGCCCTCTCCATCGGGGCGATGATGGTCGGATTCGAGGGCCTTCTGCTGCAGGCCATCGCGCGCAAACTCCCTGTCACCTCCTGCGGCTGTTTCGGATCCTCGCACAACAATTCCCTGGGATACGAATTCGTCCAGAACCTGGGCCTGCTCGTCCTGGCCGTTCTGGCCTGGAAGTACGGCGCGGCTCATTCCATGGATTCCTTGATCGAAGGCCGCGCGGCGGACGAAGGAGCCGGACGCGGGAGGCCGCGGTGACCCCCTCCGCCCTGCGCCGGACCCTGGCCGCGGCGGCTTTCTGCGCCCTGCTCCTGACGCCGGCCTGGCGGTACGCGCGCGCTTTCCGCCCCTACGCCGTAAAGACCGAGGCCAAGACCAGCTGGATGACCGTTTCCTCCAAGGGGCAGGAATATTACATGGAAGTGGCCGCGGACGGCGCCGTGGTCACCCGCGTGGCGACCAAGAGCTCCATAGTCACGCGCCGGGGCGCGATAAAAGCGCAGCTGGCCAAGGACTTCTTCCGGGAGATCGAGAGCTCGGACATGATAACCTCCCAGAACCCCAGGGACAGCACGCTTCTGTTCTACACCGGGGACAAACTTAAGATCTCCGCCTACATAAGCGGCGAGATACGCCGCATAGACGCTCCCCTGAAGAATTTCGGCGAGGCGTTCTCCTACGCGTTCAACGAGGTGAGGAAGGCGGCGGAGAAACTCCCGGTCGAGACGGGACTCACCGGCTTCCTTACGGCCGAACCGATGTCCGAGGAAGGCGCGGAGATGCAGGAATACCGCGCGAAAGCCCCCAAAGGCATAAAGACGCTGGAGATTTACGATATACAGAAACTCAAGCCGCTGTTGAAGGCGATAAAGCAGCCCTACCGGCTTATCCCCATAGAGGACGAGGAAAGCGAGAAGGAAACGCGGGCTTTCGTGACCATGCATGGGCTGTACGGTCTGAGGAAGCTTTTCTATCTGCCTTCCACGCGCGGGATGTTCAGATGCCAGATGCTGGAGGCCGCGAGACGGCCTTCGGAGGACGGAGCGGGCGCGAAGACGGGGCCCGCGGCGGGTCCGTCCGGAGCCAAAAGCTATGACCGAAAACGATAACAAGATCCGCGTGACGGCCGTGGACGACGACGAGACTATCCTGGAGATCTACGAGACCGGGCTCTCTCCGGACGCGTATTCGGTGAAGACCTTCTCCAACCCCAAGAAAGCCAAGGAGCATTTCCTCTCGCTGAAGCCCGGGGACGCCCCGCACGTCATCCTCATGGACATAATGATGCCGGGAATAGACGGCATCAGCCTGATGCACGACATCCATTCCATGGACGCGGCCGCCCACGTCCCGATCATCGCCGTCAGCGGGCTCAACGACGCGGCGACCCTTAACGACGCCCTGCTGTTCGGAGCCATGGACTATATCGTGAAGCCTTTCAATCTGGACGTCCTGGAACTGAAGATCAAAAAGGCCTACGAGCTCTCGCTCAAACGGGCGCCTAAGAGCTGACCTTCGGCATGTCATGAAAAACATCTGCGTCTTCGCCGGCGCCGGAGCCGGGCGGCTTCCGGAATACTCCGCGGCCGCCGCGGAGCTGGGCCGCCTGCTGGCCGTCAACTCCCTCACCCTGGTCTACGGAGGCGGAAGCACGGGGCTTATGGGCGTCGTCG
>JAKLEK010000334.1 GCA_022703115.1 Elusimicrobiota bacterium | reverse complement strand
GACCGAGCCAGACGCCCTGCCATACCGCCACCGAAACGCTGGCGGTCTTGCCTTTGCCGTGATACTGCGAGACGAAAGCGTTGGTATACGAGGTGGTCCCCATGAAGAAGCAGACCAGGGTGAAGCTGAGTATCCCGGCCGGGACGCAGGCGGCGAGCGCATCCGCGCCGTAGCGCGAAAGGAAAACGCGGTTGATGAACTGCATCACCGTGTTCGACGCCGTGGATATGATCAGGGGGTAAGCGACCGAAAGCAGCTCGGCGATGGAACCGTTCTCAACGCCCTTAACGGGGCCGGAGGGAGGCGCCCCCTGAAGGACAAGACCTTCTTCCATAGTCCTCCGTTCAGAAGTATTCCTTTTCGCCGCGCTTCCTGAGCGAATGGTCCAGGACCTTCTTGCGGAGGCGCAGGCTCTTGGGCGTGACCTCCACGAACTCGTCCTCTTCCACGTACTCTATCGCCTGTTCCAGGCTCATCACGAGCGGCGGCGTGAGGATTATGGACATATCCGAGGTGGAGGAACGCATGTTAGTCTGCTTCTTGCCCTTACAGGGGTTGACCACCAGGTCGTTGCCGCGGCAGTTCTCTCCGACTATCTGCCCGGCGTAGACGTCCTCGTTCGGCCCCACGAACATGGTGCCGTGGTCCTGCAGGCTGTTAAGCGCGTAACCGGCTGATTTTCCGGCCTCTTTGGCGATGAAGACCCCGTTCCTTTTCGGCGGCTGGAAACCGCCCTCGGGCATGAAGCCGTGGAAATTATGGTGCATGAGCCCGGCGCCCTTGGTCAGGGTCATGAACTCCGACTTGAAACCTATCAGCGCCCTGGAGGACACCACGTACTCCAGGCGGACGCGCCCGTCGTCTCCGACCCGCATATCCTTCATCTGCGCGCCTCTCCCGCCCAGCGACTCCATAGTGCCGCCCTGGAACGCGGAAGGGGCGTCGACCACCAGGTACTCCACCGGTTCCATGGTGACGCCGTTCTCCTGATGGGTTATGACCACCATCTTGGAAACGCAGAGTTCGAAGCCCTCCCGGCGCATAGTTTCGATAAGGATGGCAAGGTGCAGTTCCCCGCGGCCGGACACCTTGAACCCGGCTTCCCCGGGGATCTCCTCCACTTTCAAGCCGACGTTCACCTGCTGCTCGCGGAAGAGCCTGTCCCGTATCTGGGTCGCGGTGACGAACTTCCCCTCGCGCCCGGAGAAAGGCCCGTCGTTGGCGTAGAATTCCATGGAAAGGGTCGGCTGCTCTATTTCAAGCCCGGGCAGGACGCCGGGAGAGTCCGCAGCGGAGACCGTGTCCCCTACCTCTATCCCCTCGAGCCCCGCCATGGCGACTATGTCGCCGGACCTGGCCGATGACACCGGCACCCGGTTAAGTCCCTCGAACCCCATAAGCTGCACTATCTTGCGCTGCACCGGAACGGAGGAAGGCGAAGCCACGGAGACGGTCTGTCCCGCGGCCGCGGAGCCCTGGAAGATACGGCCAATACCTATGCGGCCGGTGTAAGGGCTGTAATCCAGCATCGTGACCAGCATCCGAAGCGGCTCGGAGTCCTTCTCCAGCGGTCCGGGCACGTGCTGCAGTATGGCGTCGAAAAGGCAGGTCAGGTCCTTTGTCTTGACCTTGTAGTCGCTCGAAGCCCAGCCGTCGCGGCCGGCCGCGTATACCACCGGGAAATCCAGAAGTTCGTCGCTGGCGCCCAGTTCCATGAAAAGCGCGAACACCTTGTCCAGCGCGCCATGCGGATCGCAATGGGGGCGGTCCACCTTGTTTATTACCACCACCGTC
>JAKLEK010000333.1 GCA_022703115.1 Elusimicrobiota bacterium | reverse complement strand
ACACGCAGGGATAACCGGGATATTGCGCAAGCGTTACGCGGGCTTTCTCCGCCGCGGCCTGCCTGAATTGACTTTCCAGGTGGGAGCCATGGAGCGGAAAGAAGACCCGGGCACACCGAGCGTGGTCCGCCGGGGCGGGGAGCTTGCCATAAGAAGGGGGGATTTCCGCTGCCTGCTGGACGAGCGGACCGGGACCGGCCGGCTGGATATCCATCCGTCCGCGCAGTCCCTGGATTCTTTTCTCCGTACCATTTGCAGCCGGATACTCATGCGTTCCGGAGGGGCCATGGTCCACAGCGCCGCCCTGCTGATATCCGGGAACGCGTTCCTCTTCCCGGGAAAGTCCGGCGCCGGAAAATCCACGCTCTCCAGACTGGCCGCATCCGCCGGCTGCGAAGTGATAAGCGACGAGCTGAACATGCTGCGCCGGAAGGGAAGAAGCTTCATGGTATACGGCTCTCCTTTCTGGGGGGAAATGCGCAATGAGGGCCGGCAGGGTTCGTGGCCGCTGCGCGGTATTTATATCATCGGTAAGGGGAGGGCGCACCGGGCCGCGCCCGAGCCGCCGGGGAAGGCGCTTGCCGTTCTGCTGAGGTGCCTGATGAATTTTTCCAGGGAGCCGGAAGCCGCGGGAGAAGCGCTCCGCGCCGCGGCGGGCCTGCTGTCCCGGGTCCCTGTCCGCAGGCTGGAGTTTTCCGACCGGGACTCCGGGTTCCTGCGGCTGCTGGACGGCCGCGGCCCTTCCGCCTGACGGGGCCGAGGGAGACTTGGAAAGCGGGCCCAGTTTTATATAATAGCCATATGGCCGTCGTTATAAGGAAAGATCTCGCTTACCGGCGCGTTGCCGGGGAGCTGTTCGTAGTGGACGCGGCCGCGTCGCGCCTGCACCAGTTGAACGAGCCGGCCGCCCTCATCTGGGAGGGCCTGGCCGCCGGCAGGTCCGAAAGCCGGATCCTGGCCGATCTGCGGCGCGAGTTCGAAGTGGACGAGGAACAGGCCAGAGCGGATATCGCCGACTTCATAGGAAAACTTTCAAAGGCCGGACTGACGGGAGACCGGTGAGTCCGGGGCGCATAATGAAAAAGAAAAAAACCTACGCAAAACCGTCCATAAGGACCGAAAAGGTCTTCGAGACCGCGGCCCTCGCCTGCGGGAAATGTCTTACCGGCCCTACCGGTCAGCTGGCCTGCAGGACCCTCAAGAAATTTTCCTGAAAAACTTCTGATTACCGAGGTGGCCCCGTGGGACATGGATGCGGCATGGATATCCGCGCCGTAAGGCTGGAGGGGACCAGCATGCTGCCCGTTTTCAGGGCCGGAGACCTGGCCCTGCTGGATGCCCGCTTTTCCGGCCGGGACCTGGTCAGGGGCGATTGTGCCGCCTATGAGACCGGAGGCAGGACCCTTCTGCACCGTGTGACCGGGACGGACGCGGACGGCGTCTGGTTCTCCGACGACGCCGCCCTGCTGGAACGTCATCACGCGCCGTGGAGGGCCATACGCGGCAAGGTCCTGGGCGGCGGCCCGTTCTCCCGCGGTCTTCCCGGCTTCCTGTATTTCACCGCGCGGACCGCGGCGCTGCGGGCGCTGCGGGCGCTGCTGCCTTCGGGAAGGGCGTCGTGAAACGGCCAGGGCCGGCCGCGCGGCTCAACGAGCTGACGCTGGCGCATAACATCCCCGCGGCCCTCACCATAGAACTGACCCGGCGCTGCCCTCTCTCCTGCGCGCACTGTTATCTCCCCGAGACGCGCGGCCGTTCCTCTCCGGCTGAGGGACGAGAACTTACGGCCGGACAATGGA
>JAKLEK010000332.1 GCA_022703115.1 Elusimicrobiota bacterium | reverse complement strand
TCGGCCTCGCTGGACCTTTTCGGCGCGATAAAGACCGCTTTCGACCCGAAGAACCTGGCCAACCCCGACAAGATCTTCCCGGTGGCGGAAGACCGCCGCGCCGCCCCCCCCTCTCTGAAGCCTGGACTGCTGGGGGAGGCCGCTTCGGCCCTGCTGAACGAATTGAAGCTGCGCGGGGAACGCGGGGAGAAAAGCGCGGTCATCGGCCGCGGCTCGCGCGGCGCGATAACCCCGGGCGCGAAGCGCCAGTACAAACCGCTGGACACCACCCCGCTTAACAGGATACTGGAGCTGGACCAGGCCAATTTCACGGTCCGGGCCGAGGCCGGGGTGCCGGTCAGGGAACTGCGGAAATGGCTCAAAAAAGCCGGACTTTCCGCCGCGCTTCCGGATATGGAAGGCACGCTGGGCGGCCTCATCGCCTCCAAGGCCTGGCCGCCGGCGAGGGACATACTGCTGGGCATGGACGTGGCAATGGCCGACGGGGCCATGTTCTCGTTCGGAGGAAAGACGGTCAAGAACGTGGCCGGCTACGACGTTATGAAGCTTTTCTGCGGTTCCATGGGCGCCTACGGGGTGATACTGACCCTGACCCTGCGCGCTTCCTTCGAAGGGGCGCCGGATAAGGCCGAACAGTCCGGCCTTCACGCGGCCGGCCATGAGTTCAGGCCGGACGAATATCACAAGAGGCTGAAAAAGACCTTCGACCCGCGGAACCTGCTCAACCCCTGGATATACGGGGAAAACGGAACGTGAAGCGAGGACCGCGGGGAGCGGGTATGGGCGGCGCTTCACGGCGCACTTCTTATGACCAAATACGACATCAATGAGCTCTACGACCATACGCAGGAGCCCTTCCACCTGAAACATCTGCTTACGGACCTGGGAGAACGCACCCTTTACGACGCGGTTTCCCAGTGCAACCGATGCGGATACTGCGAGACCGCATGTCCGACGTACATGCTCACCGGACGGGAGCCGCTCTCCTCCAGAGGGCGCAATCAGTTCCTGCGGATGCTCCTGGAAGGCAGGACGCGCGACGTTTCCGCGGCGGAAGAATCCTTCTCCACGTGCCTTCTCTGCGGCGCCTGCTCGGACGTATGCTACGCCAAGGTGCCGACGCCCGATCTGGTCCTGGAAGGCAGACGGGCGAAGGACGGATACGGACGCGGCCTGGCGGCCAGGCTCGCCGTGGACCTGCTGTTGAACAGACGGGCGTTCTTCGAACTTCTGCTTAAAGCCGGCTACCTGCTGAAGCGGCTGAAGCTCGCCGCGCTGGCCGACAAGCTCGGGCTCTACGATTTCCTCGGCATGCCCGCCGTCGGGGAGGCTCAGGCCTCGGTCGGAGCGCCGCTCAGGTTCCTGCGGGATATCCTGCGCAAGGACCCGGCGCTGAACCCGCGGGGGAAGGACAGCATAGCCTGGGCCTATTTCGCCCCATGCGGCCCCAACTACGCTTTCACCGAAGTGGGCCTGGCCACCGTGTCCCTGCTCAAACGGTTCCTGGGCGAAGGCGTTTTCATCGACAACTCCTGCTGCGGCCTCATCGCCTACAACTACGGCCGCATCATCGAAGCCCGGGAATTCGCCAAGAGGAACATTCTGCGCTTCGAGGAACTGAAGGCCTCCTGCGGCGACTTCGCGGTCATCGGCGACTGTTCCTCCTGCGTCGCGTTCATGAAGAGCTACGAACAGCTTTTCACCGACGACGAGGAATGGAGGCCGCGCGCGAAGGCTTTCTCGGCGGCGGTCAGGGACATCCTGGAGGCCCTGCCGGCGGAAAAAGTATCCGGCCGGGCGCCGGCCGCCGG
>JAKLEK010000331.1 GCA_022703115.1 Elusimicrobiota bacterium | reverse complement strand
ATGACTATCAGCGCGCTCTGGCGGAGATAGACGCTTTTGCCGCTCATGTTCGGCCCGGTCAGGATGACCACCTGGGGGCCGCCCTCGCCGACGGCCAGGTCGTTGGGCACGAAGGAGCCGGCCGGCAGGTACCGTTCGGCTACGGGGTGCCGGCCTTCCTCTATGATCAGTTCCGTGCCGGTGGTCATAACGGGCCGGACGAAATCGTACTTTACGGCGCTTTCCGCCAGGGCGCAGAAAACGTCCAGCTCCGCGGCGGCCAGGGCGAAAACGCGCAGCTCCCGGAGGTTCTTCAGCAGCAGTTCCCTGAGTTCGCCGAAGAGGTGGGTCTCTATCTTGAGGATCCGCTCTTCCGCGCCCAGTATCCGGGATTCAAGAGTTTTCAGCTCTTCCGTGATGAAGCGTTCCGCGTTCACCAGGGTCTGCTTGCGCACGTAGTAGTGCGGGACCTTGGGAAGATGGGTTTTGGTCACTTCGAGGTAATAGCCGAAGACCGAATTATAGCCCACTTTCAGCGACGGGATCTGCGTCTTGTCGCGTTCGCGCATCTCGATCTCGGAGAGCACGCCATGGCTGTTCTTGCGCAGGGCCCTGAGCTCGTCCAGCTCGCCGTTGTAGTTATCCGTTATGACCCCGCCGTCGCTCAGCCGGGCCGGCGGCGTTTCGGTCAGAGCTTTCGCGAGGGTTTCCCTCAGGGCGCCCAGGGCCTGCGAGACCGACTCCACCCGGCCGGCCAGTTCGGGTACGCATTCGAAGAAGCGCGGCGAGCTCAGAAGCACTTTCAGGCGCGCCATCTGGACGAGGGAGCGGCGCACGGCGGCGGCGTCCCTGGGGCTGGCGCTCATATTCACCACGCGGCCCAGGACGCGCTCGATGTCCGGGACCTGGGAGAGGATCTCCGCCAGGCTCTCGGCGGCCTCGCGGTCGCGCACGAGGAAAGCGGTGAACTGCTGGCGGGCGTTTATCTCGTGCAGAGCGGTGAGCGGTTCCAGGACCCATTTCTTCAGCATCCTGGACCCCATGGCGGTGCGGGTGTGATCGAGCACCCCCCACAGGGTCTTGGCGTCTTCGCCGTATTCGGAATTCACCAGCTCCAGGGTCTTTATCGCCGATTCGTCCAGCTGCATCCTGTGCGAAGGCTCGAAGAAAGAAGGCGAGAAGGAGCCTTTGAGCCCCGGCTGGTTCTCGCGCACGTAACCGGCGGCCAGCATGGAGGTCTTAAGGGCGAGCCGGTGGTTCTGCCAGACCGCTCCGGTCTGCCACGGGGCTTCGGCCGGCTGCGCGGCGGCGTATTCGGTCAGCACGGCTCCGCCGGAGTGCAGTCCGCGGCGGCGCAGTTCGGCAAGGGTCCCGGCGTCGCCTATTATCTCGGAGGGGGAGATCCTGGAGAGCAGGGCGGCCAGCTGTGAAAGGTCGGGGTCGCTCTGGCTCTGGGTGGACAGGAATTCGCCGGTGGAGGCCTCTATGTAGGAAAGGCCCCAGCCGGCTATGTCGATCGCCGCGGCGGCCAGGTAATTGGCGGCTTTGGCCTGGAGCAGTTCGTCCTCGACTATGGTGCCGGGCGTGATGAGGCGCACGACCTCGCGCCTGAACAGCTTGGATTTTTTAGCCTCTTCGGGCGAGGGCGCTATCTGTTCGCAGATGGCGACCTTCCGTCCGGCCGCCAGCAGCCTGGCGATATATCCGGAGGAGGAATGGTAGGGGATGCCGCACATGGGGACGCCCGAGCGGGAGGTGAGCACCACCCCGAGGATCGAGCTCGCGGTCCTGGCGTCCTCGGAGAACATCTCGTAGAAATCGCCCAGCCTGAAGAAAAGGATAG
>JAKLEK010000330.1 GCA_022703115.1 Elusimicrobiota bacterium | reverse complement strand
CGAAGGGTCATGCAGGACCTCTTCGCTGCAGGTCGTGACCTTCAGGAGCCAAAGATATTCGGCCTCCGAGACTTCTATGTGGCGGCGGCCCAGCAGGTCCCTTACCTGCGAGTTGAATTTCTCGTCCTCCGGGGTCTTTACGACCGCCTCGTAGCGCAGAAGCCAGGATTTCGATCCGGCCGTTCCCGCCCAATAGGCCTTCATCCCCTCCAGGGTCAGGCGGCCGTTCTTGTCGAAAACAGGCCGCCCGGCCAGGTCCCGAAGGGAGAATACTTCGCCCAGGGGGACGCCGTTCTTCTCGAAAAAGAGCATCGCGTCCCTGGAAAGGAAGTTCTGGTAGGCCTTCAGCCCCGCCGGCGTCAGCATCAGCCTGACGCGGCCGGCTTCCAGCCTCTCCACGGCCAGACCGTCCAGATTGCGTACTTTGGAGTGAAGATGATCCACCGCTCCGCGGCGTTCCGCCAGCCGCATGGTGTTGAGCATCAACAGGTCTTCAGCGTCGGGGAGCGTCTTTTTTCCGTATCCGGCTCCCCGGTAGCGCAGTTCCTCCAGGAGCTGGGACGACGTCAGCAGGGAGAACCTTATCTCGTCCAGCCTCTCTCCGGCTTTGGCGTTGGCCGGGTCGTACTTCAGGCCGCGGGCGTAGAATTCCGCCGCTTTACGGAGATCGTGGGAGGAATCGTACATGGACGCGAGCCCGAAGGCGGCTTCGGAATCCCTTTCATGCAGGGCCAGGGCCTTGACGTAGTGGTCCGCGGCTTTTCCCGCGTCGTCCAGCTTCAGGTATACCTGCGCGGCCTTTCGGTGGCAGGCTGCGGCGGCGCGGGGATCGTAGTTGAGCGTGGCGGCCCTGAGATATTGCGCTATGGCCTCTTCGTAGCGTCCTAATCGTACCAGATTGTCGGCCCGTTCGGTCCTTATCCGCGGATCGCCGGGTGCGGACGCGGAGCACGCGGCGAGTTTTTTCTCGGTTCCGGAGTAGTCTCCGGCCCTTTTCGCTTCTCCGGCTTCACGCAGACATTCTTCCACCATGTTTCTCCCGGCCGGCGCGGCCGCGGACGGTCCGGCCGGCGCGCAGACGAAAATAAGCGCGGCCGCGAATGGTCTTATCCAGGGAGAGCGTTCCGGCATGGTTTTACGCCTCGTGTCCCGTTCAATTACGGTCCCTCTTGAGTATTCTCGGCAGGGTGACGCCACGCTGGGACTGGTACTTCCCTTTCCTGTCCTTGTAGGAGGTCTCGCAGACCCTGTCGGCTTCCAGGAAAACCAGCTGGGCGATGCCTTCGTCGGAGTATATCTTCGCCGGCAGGGGCGTGGTGTTGGATATCTCCAGCGTAAGGTGTCCTTCCCACTCCGGCTCCAGCGGCGTTATGTTCACGACTATGCCGCAGCGGGCATAGGTGCTTTTGCCTATGCACAGGCCTATAACGCTGCGCGGTATCCTGAAATATTCCACGGAACGGGCCAGAGCGAACGACCTGGCCGGTACAATACAGAAGGGGGCTTTTATGTCCACGAAGGAGCGCGGGCTGAAATTCTTCGGGTCCACTACGCAGTTGTGCACATCGGTGAATACCTTGTACTCGTCGGACACCCTGATATCGTAACCGTAGGAGGAAAGGCCGTAAGAGACCTTGTTCCTGGCGACCAGCTTTTCCGAGAACGGCGAGATCATCTTCCGTTCCAGGCACATCCTGCGTATCCAGGCGTCGGACTTAAGCATATCTCTCCCCGGGGCCGCCCGCCCCTCTTATGTTCTCGCGCGGCGCTCGGTCCAGGCCCTGTAGACGGCTCTGGCTTTTTCAAAGCCGTTCAGGGATATCCTTTCGCCG
>JAKLEK010000033.1 GCA_022703115.1 Elusimicrobiota bacterium | reverse complement strand
TCCTCGGTCTTTATCGGCCCGAACTTGTCCTTCGGCTCCCCGAGAACGTCCACGAGCCTTCCAAGACACGCGTCCCCGACCGGCACCATTACCGGAGCGCCGGTATCCTCCACGTCGAGCCCCTTGCTCAGGCCGGTGGTGGCGCCAAGGGTTATGGCGCGCACGGTATTGTCGCCCAGGTGCTGCGCCACCTCGGCCGTAAGCACGGCGTCCTTCCCTTCGTCCTTGAACTTTATTTTCAGCGCGTTCAGTATGCCGGGCAGCCCGCCCTGCCCGAACTCCACGTCTATGACCGGGCCGATGATCTGGACTATTTTTCCGATGTTCATAAATTCTCCTGGGTGTTCTAAGGGGACGCTCCGGATCCGGCCGCGGGAAGGCCTAGCCTCCCAGCGCCTCAGCGCCGCTCACTATCTCGTTCAATTCGGTGGTTATCATGGCCTGGCGCATCTTGTTCAGCCTCAGCGTCAGCCCGTCTATCAGCTCGGCCGCGTTCTTGTAAGCGGCCTCCATCGCGTTCATGCGCGCGGCCAGCTCCGCCGCCTGCGATTCCAGCAGCACGCGGTACATCTGGGCGCTTACATACCTGGGAAGGAGCACGTTCAGCAGCGCGGCCTTCTCCGGCTCGAAACCGAAATCCCGCAGCCGGGCTGTACCGCGGCCCGCGAGCGCGTTGCGCTTCAGCGGCAGAAGTTCGTTACGCACTATCTTCTGCACCAGCACCGACTTGAATTCGTTGTATATCAGGGTCACGCTGCCCACCTCGGGCCGCGCGAAGAGCTCCAGGATGTTCCGGGCCAGCAGGTTCGCGTGCGCGTAGCCGGCCTTCGGAAAAATACCCGTCATCTCGTAATCTATCTCCAGGTCGAGGCCCTTCAGCCTCCTCATGAAATCCCGGCTCTTCTTCCCGACGCAGATAACGCGCAGCTTGCGCTCACGGTTCTCGCGGAGCCAGGCGGCGGCCGCTTTCAGCAGGTTGGAATTGAAGGACCCGCACAACCCCTTGTCCGCGGTTACGAGCACCAGGCCGCGCGCCCCGGCGGCCGCCCCCCTCTCGGAGAAAAGCGAGCCGGCGGCCGGGGACAGCCCGCCGCAGCCGGAAAGCTCGTCGTTAAGGTCCGAGATCAGATGCTCCATTTCCACCGCGAAGGGTCTGGAAGAGAGTATGGCCGTCTGCGCCTTCTTGATGCGCGCCGCGGCCACCATCTTCATGGCGTAGGTGATCTGCCTGATGCTTTTCACCGAATGGATGTGTTTGCGTATATCGCGCAGCGATGCCATATAAACCCGGCTCCCGACCCCGGACTCCCGACTTCCCGGCCGCTATTCTTTATTTTCCAGCGTCTTCACGTAATCGGCTATTCCCCTTTCGAGGTTCCACTCGGACCTGTAGTTCAGGGCCGCCTTGGCGCGCCTCAGATCGGCCTGCGTTTTCAGCTGGAAGAACCCGTACGGGTTGTCGAAATACTCCGGCGCGAGGTCGGCGCCCATGGCCTTGTTAAGGCAGTCCACGACCTTGTTGAAATTCTCCGGCGCGCCGGTCGCCGCGTTCACCACGCAGGACTTCTCCGCGTCCAGCGCAGCGAGGTTCGCCCGGACTATGTCCTTGACGTACACGAAGTCCCGCATCTGCTCGCCGAACTTGAAGATCCGCGGCCTTTTGCCCGCCTTCATCTGCAGATAGAGCTGATAGATCATGCTGGCGGCGCTGCCCTTGTAGTATTCGCGGGGTCCGTACACGTTGAAGTACCTGAGCCCCACCAGCTTCACTTCCGGGTGGGCCTCCGCGAACGCGGCGGCCACGTTGTCCATCATGGCCTTGGAGAACCCGTATACGTTCTCGGGCGTCAGACGCTGGTCTTCCTTCATCGGACACTCGCCGTTGCCGTAAACCCCGGCCGAGGAGGCGTATACGACCCTTTTTATCCCTTTCTCCAGGGCGAACCCGAGCACGTTCCTGAAACCTTCCACGTTGACGTCCATCATCCTTTTCTGGTCGTGCACGGTCGTGTCGGTTATGGCGGCCTCGTGGAACACCGCGTCCACCTGGCCGACCTTATCGAACCAGTCCCGGTCCAGGATGTCCCCGGCGACCACGTCGCCCTTGAAATCGATCAGGTTCTTGAAGTTCCCGGAAGAAAAATCGTCCAGGACCACCACCCCCGCCTTGCGTTCGCCGCAAAGAGCGAAGGCCAGGTTGGAGCCTATGAACCCGGCCCCGCCGGTGACTAGATATCTCATTTTCCCCTCCCGAACTCACGCTTGAACCCCTCAACAGCTTCTACGGCCAGCTTCTCCAGTTCCGCGTCGAGCTCGCCCTTCCGCGCGATATCGGCCAGCAGTTCCGGATGCCGCTCCTTCGCGTACCTGATCAGCCCGGCCTCGAATTTTTTGACCACCGGCAGCTCCACGTCGTCGATATAGCCCCTGGCGCCCGCGAAAAGGGCGAGCACCTGTTCGGCCACCGGGATGGGCCTGTACTGGTCCTGCTTCAGCAGCTCCACCATGCGCTCTCCGCGTTTGAGCTGTTCAGTGCTGGCCTTGTCCAGATCGGAACCGAATTGCGCGAAAGCGGCCAGCTCGTTGTACTGGGCCAGGTCCATCCGCAGCTTGCCCGCGACCTGGCGCATGGCCTTTATCTGGGCGGAGCCGCCCACCCGCGAAACGGAAATGCCGACGTTGACGGCCGGGCGTATGCCGGAATGGAACAGCGACGATTCCAGATAGATCTGCCCGTCCGTTATGGATATGACGTTGGTCGGGATATAGGCCGTGACGTCGTTGGCCTGGGTCTCGACTATGGGCAGGGCCGTCAGCGAGCCGCCGCCGTTCTTATCGGAAAGCTTGCAGGCGCGCTCCAGGAGCCTGGAGTGCAGGTAGAACACGTCGCCGGGATACGCCTCCCGGCCCGGAGGCCGCCGCAGCAGCAGCGACATCTGCCGGTACGCCTGGGCGTGCTTGGAAAGGTCGTCGTAAACCACCAGGACGTGGCGTCCGTCCCACAGGAAGCCCTCTCCCATGGCGCAGCCGGAATATGGCGCAAGGTAAAGCATCGAGGCCGGCTGGGAAGCCGACGCGGAGACTATTATCGAATACTCCATCGCCCCGTTGTCGGAGAGGGTTTTAGCCACCCTGGCCACCGTGGATTCCTTCTGCCCCACCGCGACGTAGACGCAGATCGGGCGGGTGGCCGCCGGCTCGTATTTCTGGTTCAGGATCGTGTCCACCGCCAGGGCGGTCTTGCCGGTCTGTCTGTCGCCGATTATGAGCTCTCTCTGTCCGCGTCCTATCGGGATCATCGAGTCTATGGCCTTGATGCCGGTCTGCAGGGCCTGCTTCACCGGGTGCCTCTCCAGTACGCCGGGAGCTATGATCTCGACGGGCCGCCTTTTCTTCGCGTTTATGGGCCCTTTCCCGTCTATCGGGTTGCCGAGCGGGTCCACCACGCGGCCGATAAGCTCCGGCCCGAACGGGACGTCCATGACCCGGCTGGTCCTTTTTACCCTGTCCCCTTCCTTTATGAGCGCGTCCGGCCCCATCACAACGGCGCCGACGTTCTCGCGCTCGATGTTCAGCACCATGCCGGTCACTCCGCCTTCGAACTCAAGCAGTTCCCCGATAACGGCGTTGTTAAGGCCGTAGATCCGCGCGATGCCGTCCCCCACCTGGAGCACCTGGCCGGTCTCGGAAAGTTCGGCCTCGGGAACGAAATTCTTTATCCTGCTCTTGATGATATCGGTGATCTCTTCTGGTCTTATCATGAGTTTCAGCCTCTTTGGATCCGTTCCTTAATCCGCCAGCACAAGGCGTTTAAGCCTTTCGAGCCTGCCTTTGACCGTGGCGTCTATCAGCAGGTCTCCCATCCTTATCTCGACACCGCCCACGGCTTTTTCCGAAACCGCGCCGGTAAGGCGCACCTTCCTTCCGGAAGCGGCCGAAAGAGCTCCGCTTATCCTGCGCAGCTCCGCTTCGTCCAACGGATGGCCTGAGACCGCCGACGCCGGCGTTATCCCGGCGTGAAGGTCGTAAAGCGCCCCGCAGTCCTCTATCACCGCGTCCAGCAGGTGGAACCTGTGTTCCCGTATCAGCAGTCTGGTGAAGACCGCCGCGCGCGACCGCCCCAGTTCCCCGGTAAGCAGCCTGGAAAGTATCCCGTCCTTCTCACTATAACCCACCAGCGGGTGCAGCAGCGCCCGCATGGCCCCGTCTATGGCGGCGCGCACCGCGGCAAGGTCCTTGACAGCCGAAGCGGCCGCGGCCTCCTCCCGGGCGGAAAAAGAGCGGCCTGCCAGGTCCAGATAACCCCGGGCGTAACGTTTGGATAAGATGCGGTCCTCGGCTTTCATCAGTTCAGTTTGTAGCGGGGATCTTTGTTCTCCAGTTCCTTGACGAAACCGTCCACGAGGTCCTTGTTCGCTTTCCGGTCTATGGTCTTCAGCAGCACCTTTTCCGCGGCCAGGAAGGCCAGTTCGCTCACCTTGCCCTTGAGTTCCTTCTCCAGAGCGTCCTTGCCGGCCATAAGTTCTTTTCTGGCGTTATCGATCAGCAGCGCCGCGGAACGGCGCGCGTCCTCCAGGATAAGCTCCCGCTCCCTGCTTCCTTCCGCCGAGGCCGCCTCGAGACGGCGGTCCGCCTCGGCCCTGAAGGAGGCCAGTTCGGCCTCCAGTTCGGCCTTTATCCGCTCGGCGTCGGCCCGGGCCTGCTCCGCGCCTTCCCGGTCCTGCCGTATGGAACGCTCCCTGGCCTCCACGGCCTCCATCAAAGGCTTCCAGGCGGTCTTGGACAGCACGAAGACCAGCAAAGTGAAAATGAGGATCGTCCAGAACATCAGGCCGAATTCCGGCCGTATCAACGCTTCCATGGTACAGCTCCAATAAGGACCGACACCGACGGGCCCGCAGCCTGGGGCCGGCGGCCGGGAGATCAACGGACTCCCGGCTCCGGCCCCCTGGCTCCGGCCGGTTTATTTCTGCGCTTCGACCTGGACGGCCGGCGCCTGTTCCGACTTAGGCATGCCGAAGTTCATGAGAGCGAGCAGGCAGATGACCAGGGCGAAGAACGCGAGGCCTTCGATCAGCGCCGCCGCTATGATCATGGTGGTCCGCAGCGTCCCGCCGGCTTCCGGCTGGCGCGCCGTCCCCTCCAGGGCGCTGGCGGCCAGTTTTCCGATGCCGAGCCCGGCCCCGACCAGGGTTATACCGGCTCCCAGTCCGGCGCCGAGGTACCCGAGCCCTAAAAACGTCATGTCGTTCATATCGTTCCTCCAGTTGTAATTTCAGAATCCCGCTTTTCCGCCCCGCCGACGGCGCCTCAATGCGGATGCATGGCCGCGCCGGTAAAAATAGCCGTCAGAAAAGTGAACACGTAGGCCTGCAGGAAAGCCACGAAGAGCTCCAGCAGGCTTATGAAAAGGACCAGCAGCACCGACACCGGCGCGGCAAGCCCCAGTCCCAGCGCGATATGTATCCCGCCGAAGATGAAGATGAAGCTTATGAAGGACAGTACGACGATGTGCCCGGCTATCATGTTCGCGAAAAGACGGATGGCCAGCGCGAAGCTCTTCGTCACCATGCCGATCAGCTCCACCGGGAACAGCAGAGGATAAAGCCAGACCGGAACGCCCTTCGGCACGATATGCCCCAGATAGCCGACCAGCCCCTGCTCCCTGATGCCGGCGAAATTTATCAGCGCGAACGTGGTCAGCGCCAGGCCGCCGGTCACGGCGAAATTGCCGGTCGCGCTGGCGCCGTAGGGGACGAGGCCAAGCAGGTTCATCGCCAGTATGAAGAAGAACAGCGTGGAGAAATAGGGGAGATATGCGGCGGCCTTATCCCCGAGGTTGGGAGCCACGACCTCGTCGCGCAGAAAAAGGACTATGATCTCCACCATCGACCTGAACGGGGAAAGAGCGCGGATTCTGCTGGCGATGAGGAGCGGCAGCGCCGCGGCCAGCAGCGACGCGGCGATGATCATCATTAGAACGTGTTTGGAGAATGGAAGATTGAGCGGTCCGAGATGGAAAAAGGTCCAGATATGGTCCGCGATGTGATGATCAAGGATCTCTTTTAGTTCCATCTTTTCTTAACGGGATGACCTCGAAAACGAATTGCGTAAAGATCAACGCGGCGGCAAATGGCAATATAATTATATACTTTTTATAACGTAGAAACCAAACCGACGCGGCAAGGAAAGTCAGCCTCCAGAGCAGGCCGGCGGCGAACACCGAGTGGAACACGGCGTCCGGGCGGTCGAGCGTCCTCCGGAGGGCTGTGCGCGAGGCCCAACCGTTCAGGACGCCGAAGGCCGCTCCCAGACCCGCGGCCGACCACGCGGAATCCATCATGAACTTTTTCCGCTCCTGAATTCCTTTTCCCGGGGCAGCTGCCGCAGAACGAGGTAGAAACCGGCGGCCAGGCCGGCGGCGGCGCCGGCGAGCATGGCCCAGGGAGATGAACCCAGACGCGCGTCCAGGCGGTAGCCCGCCCACAGGCCCAGTCCCACCGCGGCGGCGAGTTCCAGGCCCACCTGCGCGTACTTGAACCAGCTCTCGTCCTCGTTCCCCGGTCCCGCCATACCGAGATTCTAGCAATTTCCCGTCCGCCGCACCCCGCAGCATCCCCCTAAGGTGCGCGGGGCCCGTCAAAAGCCAGCTATTAGCTAGTAGCTATTGGCTAATAGCTTAATTCAGAAAGAACGGAATACATCTACCGTCCTTGGAGCGGTTGACGGGGGGCACAGGGGTCAAAGGGCCGTCGCGCAGGGCCGAGCTTGCGAAGCGCGAGGCCCGAGCGGGAGCGCGTTCACTGTGTGAACGATAGCGTGCCCTTCGACCCCTGTGCCTCCCGGCAGCCCAGCGAACCCGGGAGAACCAGCCGAGCGAAGCCCGGAAACCCCGGCCCGGCCGGCGGAAGGCTGCCTCCGTTGGCCGCGTACCACGGACAGCAGCGGCGCGGGAAAAAGCGGGTAAAAAATGTTAGAATCAATTTTTATGGGGGAAGACGCTAAAAAGATCCTGATAGTCGACGCCGACGTCCAGGCCGCCGAGGCCCTGGCCTCGTTTTTCAGGAGCAGAAGCTACGCGGCCCAGACCGCGACCCAGTACCAGACCGCCGTCTCCTCCATACAGACCTGGAAACCCGACCTGGTGGTACTGAACATCCTCACGCAGCGGTTCAATCCGATGGAACTGCTGGCCGCTATAAAGAACAACCCTTTCACCGAGACCCAGAAGATCATCATCTTCTCCAGTCACCCGAAGATGGACAGCGTGGCCGGCTCCGCGCCTGAAGTCAAAGGGTACCTGACCAAACCGGTCGATTTCGAGGCCCTGAAAGCCGCCCTGCTCAACGCCGTCCCAAGGCCCGGTAAGGAACGGACCGTCACCGTGCTGGCCACCGACGACGACCAGGAATTCTCCGACCTTATACAGATGTTCCTGGAATCCAACGACTACCGCCCGGTGATGGTCAACGATCCGGAGGAAGTCGTCCAGAAAGCCCGGCAGGAGAAGCCGGACGCCGTCATCCTGGACATCATGATGCCCAGGAAGAACGGGTTCCAGATCCTGGCCGAGCTCAGGGCGGACCCCGCCACCGCGTCCATACCCATAATAGTCGTAAGCGCTCTGCGCCTTAACGGGTTTCAGGAACGCGGGGTGCTCACCGGCCTGCCGGAGATAATAACCAGGGACCTGCCCGAAGAGCTGCTTTTGAAGGTCGTGGAGAAGGAGATCGGCCCGGCGCTGTCCGCCGCGGGCTCCGCGCCGGCCGCGCCGCCGCCCGCCCAGACGCCGGTCAAACAGGCCCATCCCAAGGTGCTCCTGGCCGAGGACCAGACCGAGCTGCTGATGCTGATGAAGGAGACCATAGAGGCCGCGGGGTTCGAGGTCGTTACCGCGCACGACGGGCAGGAGGCCCTGAAACTGATCTTCGAGGCGCGCCCCGATATCGCGGTGCTGGACTACAGCATGCCGGGCAAGGACGGCCTGACCGTGGCGCAGGACCTGAAGGACAACCCCCTTTTCGCGCACATTCCCATAATCATCTGCACCGCCCACAGCGAGAAGAAGGCCAAGATGAAGGGCCTGAGCATGGGGATAGACGACTATCTCATCAAGCCGGTGGACACCGACGAGCTTATCGCCCGCATGCGCATGATCCTGAAGCGGAATAAGCAGGTCCTGGACACCAACCCGCTCTCAAAGCTGCCGGGAAACCCTTCCATCCAGGCCAGGGTGGAGCGGGAGATACAGCGGAACGGGGAGTTCGCCGTCCTTTATCTGGACCTGAACAATTTCAAGGCCTATAACGACATCTACGGTTTCGACGCCGGCGACCACGTTCTCAAGGCCACGGCCAACCTGCTGGTCAAGCTGACCATACAGAACGAGAACTCCAGCGACTTCATCGGCCATATCGGCGGCGACGACTTCATTATAGTCACCTCGTTCGACCGGGCGGAAAAACTGGCCGAATCCATAGTCGTCTCCTTCGACGATATCTCACCTTCCTTCTACACCAAGGAGGACCGGGAGCGGGGCTATATAGTCTCCACCGACCGCCAGAACAACGTGAAGAAATTCCCGTTCCTGGCCATAGCCGTAGGGATAGTCCACAACAAATTCCGCCCGCTCACCTCCTTCGCGCAGGTCAGCAACATCGGCGCCGAACTCAAGAAGGCCGCCAAAACCCGCGAGAAGAGCTTCTACATCCTGGACAGACGCAAAGACTGACCCCCCCGGCCTGTCAAAGTTCAGTCCCCCACCATGGGTTCGCGGGTCCTGTCAGGGGCCCGGAACGCGGAACCGGCGTCTCGCACACCGTGCTCGCGCCTCCGTTCCTCGGCCTACGCGCTCCGTATGCTCGGCCTCCGGAC
Source organism: Elusimicrobiota bacterium (assembly GCA_022703115.1). Lineage (GTDB taxonomy): Bacteria > Elusimicrobiota > Elusimicrobia > Elusimicrobiales > UBA9959 > YA12-FULL-51-18. The sequence continues at coordinate 2,421 of JAKLEK010000033.1, read as the reverse complement.
GGTTCCGCTTTTCCGGTTCCCCTGCCTCCCGCTCCAAATAAGGTAATACCTGATGGCCACAAGCTAACAGCCACTAGCTATGAAACACCTGTTAGCTACAAATTACCAGCCGACGTTTGACAGGCCCCGCGAACCCTAGTTGCGGGCTCGCACACACCGGAGATCCCGATTACCGCCATAGCGGGGCTCAGGGCAGATAAAAACGCCGCCCCCTTGCGGGAACGGCGTTAATATTCATTCCGAACGGCGCTTTCGCTCAGCTGGCGTGCTTGCCGATCAGTTTGGCTATTTCGAACATGCTCACCTGTTTCTTGCCGTTGAACACTTTCGTGAGCTTCTCGTCGCCGTTGATCATCCGGCGGTTCTTCTTGTCCTGAAGGTTGTTCTTCTTTATGTAGGCCCAGAGTTTCTTCACGATCTCCGTCCTGGGAAGGGGCTTGTTTCCAACCACTTCAGCGAGAACGGCGTCCGGGGTGATCGGGGCCATGAACTTCGAGTTTGCTTTGGCTGCGGGCATGTATACTCCTCCTAATTGTTTTTTACCGCTACTGTTGAGATATTACCTTATTTTCCCTCGCTTCTGTCAATAGAAATCGGCGACCGTCCCCCTCGGGAAGCCGCGGCCTTATTTCCCGGTCCTGGGCCCGGCGGCGGTGATTTTCTCATTGGAAACGCCGAACTTCCTGAAATTCTGAGCGAAAAGGCCGGCCAGCTCCGCCCGCTTGGCGTCATAGTCCGCCGCGCTGCTCCACGCCGAACGCGGCGACAGGATCCCGGCCGGCACCCCGGGGCAGGCCTCCGGCACCTCGAAACCGAAAACCTCGTCCCTGACGAACTTCACCCCATCCAGCGCCCCGCCCAGAGCGCCGTTCAGCAGGGCGCGCGTATGCGCTATGCTCACGCGCTTGCCGACCCCGTAGGGCCCGCCTGCCAGGCCGGTATTGATGAGCCAGCAGTTCACCTTATGCGCGCGCATCTTCTTTTCCAGCAGTTCCGCGTAAACCGTAGGATGATGGCTCATGAACGGCGCGCCGAAGCAGGCGCTGAACGTGGCCTTGGGCTCCTTTACTCCTATCTCCGTGTTGGCCACCTTGGCCGTGTAGCCCGAAATGAAATGGTACATGGCCTGCTCGTAGGAAAGCCGGGAGATGGGCGGCAGGACCCCGAAAGCGTCGTAGGTCAGCATGACGATGTTCTTCGGGTGCGGAAAACGCTCCCCGCGCGCGGCGTTGCCTATATAATCCAGTGGGTAGCCGGCCCGGGTGTTCTCCGTGAGCGAACCGTCGTTCAGGTCCAGCTCCCTGGTCGCCGGATCGAAGACCACGTTCTCGAGCACCGTGCCGAAGCGCCTGGTGCAGGCGTAGATCTGCGGCTCCGCCGAAGCCGACAGGTTTATCACCTTGGCGTAGCAGCCCCCTTCGAAATTGAAAACGCCTTTATCGGTCCAGCCGTGCTCGTCGTCGCCTATCAACCGCCTTTCAGGGTCGGAAGAGAGCGTGGTCTTGCCGGTGCCTGACAGGCCGAAGAACACGGCCGTATCTCCGGCCGCGCCGACGTTAGCCGAGCAATGCATCGGCATTACCCCTTTGAGCGGCAGCAGATAGTTCATCACCGTGAAGACGGATTTCTTTATCTCGCCGGCGTAGGCCGTCCCGCCGATTATGACGGTCTTCTTCTCGAAATCGACCAGGATGAAAGACTCGCTCCTTGTTCCGTCCGCCGCAGGGTCCGCTTTGCAGCCCGGGGCGGATATCACGGTGAATTCCGGGGAATGCGCCTCTCCGGCACCGCCGGAAGGCCGGCCTATGAACATATGCCCGGCGAAAAGATTGTGCCAGGCGTATTCGGTTATTATCCTTACCGGCAGCCGGTATTCCGGGTCGGAACCGGCGTAACAATCCCGCACGTAAACGTCCTTATCCCTCAGATAGGCCGTTATCTTGGCGTAAAGACGGTCGAACCGGCCCTCTTCGAAGGAGACGTTATACTCGCCCCACCATATATTCCCGGCGCTCGGCGCCCTCTTCACTATGAACTTGTCCTTGGCGGCGCGCGCTGTATGCGTCCCGGTCCTCACGATCAAAGGCCCTCCGGCGGCCATGACGCCCTCTCCCCGGGCGAAAACGTGTTCGTAGAGGATCGGCGCCGGAAGGTCCCGGTGAACCCGCCCGGAGGTCCTGATCCCGATCTTCTCCAGTTCCGCCTTTATGCCGTTCTCCATGGTAGCGGTATTTGTCATAAATATACCTTTCGCGGAGGCGCCCTGCCGGGCGCCGGTTCCGGGAGAGGCCCGCCAGTCAGCGGTCCAGCAGCTCCCTGATCCGCGTCGCTCCTTCGATTATGTCTTTCTCCGAGCCGCAGTAGCTCAGCCGCAGATGCCCGTCCATCCCGAATTCGCTGCCTGGGACCGTCACCACCATG
>JAKLEK010000329.1 GCA_022703115.1 Elusimicrobiota bacterium | reverse complement strand
CTTAAATCCGACGAGGCGGGAAAAGGCATCCTCAACACGGCGATCAGGAATTCCGAACGGCTCAATTCCATAATCAGCGATATTCTGGACTTCTCCAAAATGCAATCCGGCAAGCTGGTCTTCCACCAGGAGAACACTCCGTCCGGGGCTATAGCCGAGGAAGCCGCGGATGCCATGCGGACATGGGCCTCGTCCAAAGGGATAACGATAAAGATGGAGGTCGAGCCTGGCGTCCCGCCGGTCTACGCGGACCGCCGCAGGACGGTGCAGATCCTCATCAACCTCCTCTCCAATGCGATAAAGTTCACGCCCCAGGGCGGAACCATAGACGTGAGCGTCGACGCGGGCCGGGAGGCTTTGGGCGGTCTGGTGTTCTTTTCCGTCAGGGACACCGGCTGCGGCATTAGCAAGGAAGACCAGGGCAAGATCTTCGAGAAGTTCGTGCAGGTCGCGGCCGGAGAGAAAGTGGGCGGGACCGGTCTGGGTCTCGCCATAACCAAGGCCATGGCGGTGATGCAGGGCGGCCGGATAACCGTGGAGAGCGAAAAAGGCCGGGGCGCCACGTTCCGGGTCGGCATTCCGATCTACCGCGGGCAGCTGGAGGCTCCGGTATTCGAACAGCTTCCTGAGGTAAAGTCGGACGCGGTCTGGTGGCGAAAATTGCTGGGGCTGAGATAACAGACTGCGTGCCGGAAGGAAAGAAAGGCCCCCGCCGAATTCGGCGGGGGCCTTTCTTCTACTCCGCGGAGAAGCCGCGGGACGCGCCCGGTTCAGCCCCGCAGCTCCCCGGCTTTGCAAAGGGTCTCAAGGAGGATAGATTCGTTATAGATCAACTGGACCTCCGGTGAAGTGACTACGGGCGGCACCTTATGCGGATAACAGGCTTTTATCCTTTTGCGCGCGGAATCAAGCAGTTCGGCGCGCACCGACCGATCGGAGTCGCCGACGAGTTTGAGCGCTTCCGCCTGTTTTTCCGGGCTGAGGGTTATGATGCATTCGTAGGAGTTGCATTTTCTCAGATCGATCGAGGCCTCGGCCTTAAGCACCGAACGGGGCGTGACCGTACGGGGGTCGCGCAGCAGCAGCATGGCGAAGACATCGCTGTCCCTGGAGCCGGCCTCTATAAGGCCCTCGTTCTCCTTATAGAGGGCGAAATCCACCAGCACGCTCCTGTTCCTGTCGGAAAGCCCTTTAGAATACCTGGCCCGTTCCGGTTTCTCGAACGAAACCAGCTGCGACCACATTTCTCCGGGAATGCCGGAGTATACGTGGTCCCGGTCCGGAGGGAACTCCTTGGTATTGTATTTCACCAGCGTGCCCATCACCCGGACCTCGGTCCGGGTGACGAGCGGAAGATAGATATGCGGGAAGGCTACCGTCTTCCGCTCCACATAAACGTTTGTCAGCGCGTCTCCGACCTGCCCATCCAGGGCGTTCCTGACCGCAGCCTCGAGGGAAGCGTCACCCGACTGACAGAGGGAATAGCATGGGAAGAAATTCCAGCCTGAAGCCTTTCCTTCGGCTATGCCCACCGGCCGCTCGTACTGGCTGCCGGCCGGCGCGGACGAAGCCCCGGTGCTCTGGTAATACGCGCAACCGCCAAGCAGCGGAAAAGATATAAATAGAACAAGGCCCTTCGCTCTCATGCCTAAATTATACCGCCCCTTCGTTACGGAAATATTTCCTCAGCCCCGCCCGCGTCATATCCCGCCATGGGTCCAGACGCCTGTCCGTGGTTTAGCGGTCAGCCGCAACTACACAATAGGGTCCGCGGCCAACGGAGGCAGCCTTCCGCCGGCCGGTCCGGGACGCTGTCGTCCCTCGGCTGGTTGTCCCGGGT
>JAKLEK010000328.1 GCA_022703115.1 Elusimicrobiota bacterium | reverse complement strand
ACCCCAGAAGAACACCGGGGATTTCATGGCGGCCGCCGCGAGGCTGTCGAAAACCGGGGATAAAGCGGTCTTCATGCTTGTCGGCGGCGGGGAGTCCCTGGACGAGGCCCGCTACGCGGCGGACAGGGCCGGGCTTCGGAAGAGACTGCTGCTGCCGGGCTGGCGCGAGGACTCCGCGGAAATACTGGCCTCCGCCGACATATTCGCCCTGACCTCCTTGTGGGAAGGCCTCCCGAAGAGCCTGGTGGAAGCGCTGAGGAGCGGACTGCCGTCGGTCTGCTACCGCACCGACGGAGTGGCCGACATACTGCGCGACGGGGTGAACGGCTATACCGTAGCCCCGGGCGACCTTGACGCTTTCTGTCGGCGGCTGGGAGAGCTGATAAAAGACCGGACCGCGCGCGACGCCATGTCCGCCGCGGCCTCAGCCACGGACCTGTCCGAATTCGACATAGATCTCATGGTCCGGAAACAGGAGAACCTCTACCTTGAACTCCTGAAGAAAAAAAGAATACGGAGCCGAACCGCATGTCCAGTATGATATCGGTGGTCATTCCGGTCTGCAACGAAAAAGACAACCTGCGCCCCCTGGCCCTGGAGCTGGCTTCCGCGTTCAAGGCGTCCGGACTGCCATGGGAGAGCATCTGGGTGGACGACGGATCGGAGGACGGGTCCTGGGAAGAGCTCCTCTCTATCGCCGGGGAACTGAAGGGGGCCAGGCTCATACGCATGTCGCGGAATTTCGGCCAGACGGCGGCGCTCAGCGCGGGCATCGGCGCGGCGGCGGGCGTCTACATAGCGACGATGGACGCGGACCGCCAGAACGATCCGGCGGACATAGCGGCGCTCTACGGGACCGCGATCAGGGGCTTCGATGTCGTAAGCGGATGGAGGAAGGACCGCAGGGACGCCTGGCTGTCGCGAGAACTTCCTTCCCGCGCCGCCAACTGGATCATATCGAAAGTGACCGGGATCGCCCTGCACGATTACGGCTGCTCCCTGAAGATATACAACGCCCGCCTGCTCAGATCGGCGGAACTCTGCGGGGAAATGCACCGCTTCCTCCCGGCCCTGCTGGGTTATATGGGCGCGAAGATAACTGAGATCCCGGTGAACCACCGTCCCCGCACGGCCGGACGCTCAAAATACGGCCTCGGACGCGCCTTCAAAGTGGTCCTGGACCTGCTAACGGTGAAGTTCATGGGGGACTTCCTTTCCAAACCGATATACCTTTTCGGCGGCATGAGCCTCTGCCTCTCCGGCGCTTCCGCGCTGATGGCCGGGTTCACCCTCTACCGCAAGTTCCAGGGTCACGTGTTCATAAAGGACCAGCCGCTATTCCTGGTCGCGATCTTCTTCGCCCTTGTCGCAGTCCAGTTCGCCTTCATGGGACTGCTGGCGGAGATAGTCGTACGCACTTACTACCGCTCCACGCGTAAACCGCCGTACCTCGCGCGCGATAGCTTTCCTCCGTCCGAACGCCCATGACCGTGATTCCGCCGCCCCGGCGCCGGCCGCTTCCCGCCAGGATTGATTCCCCCGGCCATAACTGATATTATAAATGCATGACGGACGGGCAAGAAAAGGAAGACGGCCTGGTATTCGACGCCGCGCGCATCAGGGAGAAAGGCGGCCTCAAGGTCTCCCGCGCCCTGCCGGCTGACGTCTTCGCCGGCCTGCTCAAGGCCCCGGACGAAGTTTCCGGCGCCTCCGTCGACCTGGCGTTTTCGGTCGGAGGGGAATCCCTGCTGCTGGAAGGCACGGTCAAAGCCGCGCTCAGGCTGGAATGCGCCAGATGCGGCGCCCCGTTCGCCGCGGATTTTTCCGAGACCTTTGACGAAGTGTACGAAGATACGG
>JAKLEK010000327.1 GCA_022703115.1 Elusimicrobiota bacterium | reverse complement strand
AGAATCCCCGACCAGGTCGCCCACGCCGAGGATTATGTCCGGCGTCTGGTAGACGTGCGCGCATATAACGGCCTTCTTCCGTTCCTTGAGCCGGTTTATCCTGAGGGTCAGGGCGGCTACATCCCGCATCGGCCTCGCCAGGCAGCCGGCGCTCAGGCCGCGGGCCGCCAGCCTTTCGATCTCGGCCCCGAGCTCGTCCGTTACGGCGCTCATCGGCCTCCTCCCCGCGAGAGGAGGTCCGGATAATCGGAAAATATCCCGTCCGCTCCCAGGCCGGCCAGACGCAGCGCGTCCGGCTTGCTGTTGACGGTATAGACGCAGACCTTCAGCCCCGCCTTCCGGGCCAGGGCCACGTTGATGCGCGAAGCGCTCCTCAGACTGAAGTGGAAATTGACGGCGCCCACCGCCTTGGCGCGCGCGATGGCGGGCAGCAGCGACAGCGTCCTCAACCCGCGCTGCAGATATCCCAGAGCGGCGCCGCTTTCCAGCGCCCTGAGCCGCTTTACGGTGCCGTAATCGAAGCTTGAGAACAGGACCTTTTTGATAAGCCCCGGCCGGACGCGGATGGCCGCCAGCAGGTCGCCTTCTATCCCCGGATACGCGTCCCCGTCGTTCTTGATCTCGATATTTATCCATTCGGCGGACGGGGCGATGAGGTCCAGCGCTTCTTCGAGCAGGGGAACGCGCTCGGATGGAAAGCCGAACTTGTCGCCTACGTTTATCTTCTTCAGGGCGGCGTAATCCGATAAGGCTATCCTGAGGGGCGCGCCGGCGGGACGGCCCAATTCGTAGTCGTGGCATACCACCAGCCGGCCGTCCCGGGAACGATGCACGTCCAGTTCGAACGCCTTCGATCCCATTTTCAATGCCAGAGCGAAGGCCGAAAGCGTATTGCCGGGAGCGTAACCGGAAGCGCCGCGATGCGCGATTATTTTCATACGAACAGTTCCTTGAGCGGCCCGAAGAATTCGTCGTGCCATTCGTACCCGAACAGCTCGCCGCGGCCTGTATCGGGTCCGTGATAATCGGTGCCGGCGGTGACCAGGAGGCCGTGCGCCCTGGCCATGGACAGGAACTCCCGCGTGCGGACGCCGGTATGCGCGGGGTAGAAGGCCTCTATTCCGTCCAGCCCCATTTCCTTCCACTTGCCGAGTTCGAGGATGTCGTACACGACGCCCGGGTGGGCCAGCACCGCGATGCCGCCCGCGTCCTTTATGGTCCGGATCGCTTCCTCTATGCCGGGCCCGCAGGGCGGCACGTAGGCCGGCCTGCCGTAGGCTATGTACTTCTCGAAGGCCTTCTGGCGCGTACGCACCAGCCCGCGCTTTTTCATTAGATCGGCTATGTGCGGCCGGCCGCAGCAGTGGTCGGCTTCCACGTTCAGTTCTTCGAAGGAGATATCTACGCCCTGTTCCTTTAAAAGGGCTATTATCTTCTTCACCCGCTCTACGCGGCGGGAACGGAAAACCGCCAGGCGGTCCGACAGGACCTTATCGCCCACGTCCAGTCCGTAGCCAAGTATGTGGAGGTTGTCGTGCACCGAGGTGCTCACTTCCACGCCGCGCAGGTACCGCACCCCGCGCTCCCTGAGCCTCGGTTCCAGTTCGCTCCAGCCGGCGCAGATGTCGTGGTCGGTAAGCGAGACCCAGCCTATCCCGGCTTTAACGACGGCGTCGGCCAGCCCGGACGGCGACAGGCTGCCGTCCGAATAATTGGAATGCAGATGGAGGTTCAACAACGCCATGGACGCGGTACGTCCCTGAAGGGCTTTACGCCGGCCCGGGGAACGGCCCCCGGTCCTTAGGAAGGAGCGACCGCGGCCGCCGGCGGCCAGCCGTCAGCCGACGGTAACTTCCTTG
>JAKLEK010000326.1 GCA_022703115.1 Elusimicrobiota bacterium | reverse complement strand
AGGGAGAGCGAAGCCGAATTCTGCAGGAAAGAATACAGGCGCGGACCGTTCGGATAGTCCAGCGAAGTACGGGCTCCAGCTACCACCCGCGGATATCTCTCGGCCTTGTAAGCTCCGGCCCGTGCCTCATACGCGCGGCCGGCGGAAGCCAGGGCGCGCACGGCCGGAGTTTCCCTGTCGCTCCAGACGGCCGCTGCCCCGGCCATACGTTCCAGCATGTCCCCGTAAGGCTCCGCCTTTATAAAAAGCGGGGCCGGCCCGGCCTCTCCGTAGTCGCGCCCGGCCATACGGTGGTCAAGCGGCAGGGAAGCCCCTTCAGGCAGCTCCATCCCGGCCGCGAAACACAGGTCGCGCAGAGAAGCCCCCAGCGCCGACCGGGCGCGCAGAAGGTCCCGGCGCCGCGCTGTAGCTTCCTGCCTGGCCCTTATCTCGTCCAGACGGCTGCGCGAGCCGGCCCTGGCGCCAGTGGAAATATCCCTCAACTGGGACATCGAAAGCCGCAGGTCCTCGCCGATTAGATAGACCTTTTCCAGCGCCAGCTGCAGGCGGAAATAGGCGGTCCGGGCCTTGAGCACGGCCTGCCGTGCGGCGTGCTCCGCCTCGGCTGAGCGCGAAGCCGCGATATGGGACGCGCTTTTGTAGGCCGCGCGCGCCGCGCCGCCGTCGAACAGGGTCCAGTGCGCCGAGGGGCCTATCGAATAGCTCCAGTTATCACCGAGGGGCCTGGACCCTCCCATGGCCGCGGGCAGGATGATCCGCGGGACCGTCTCCGCGTAGCGCAGCGAACCCTCCAGACCGAGGCGCGGGCCCAGCAGGCTGCCGGCCGCGGACGCGGCGGCGCGTGCGGCTTCGGCCGAGAACCGGGCGCTTTTATACTGATCGGAGTTGGCCAGGGCGCCCTCCTCCGCGGCTTTGAGCGTGACCGCCAGCTCCGCGGCGGAAGCCCGGCCGCTCAGCGCCAGCAGCAGCGCCAGGACGTATATCATAATCCAGCCCCTCTTACCGCGATCTCGGCCCTCTCCTCTATCCCGCTATCGGAAAGTATTTCCTCTTCCAATGAGGACAGGTCGAATTCCCCGATCTTTTTCACGCCATTGCGCCTCAAAACCCCGTCGATTATGACCGGGAAGATCATTATAGGCACCACGGAGGCCGCGAAGAACGGGACCGAGCGCCCGCGCTCGGCGCTGTCCGGGAGACACTCGCGGGCCAGCCCGGCTATAAGTTTCATATGGCCCGTGAAGTTGGCGCTCAGGAACCTGAAAGTCTCCTTCTTTCCATAGGCCATGTCCGCGAAGAGCAGCGGAGCTGCGCCCTTTATATCCCGTACGAACTTGCCGAGCTCGATCAGAGCGTTCTTAAGCCTTTCCCTGGGAGTGCGTCCGACAGCGGCTCCGGCCCTGAACTTCACCATGAACCTGTCGTAGACGTCCCTCATCACCGCCTTCTGGAACTCGTCCTTGGACCCGAAATAGTAATGGAACATGCCGGTGTTCACGCCGGCAAGCCTGCAGGTCTCTCTGACGGTCAGACCATAAAGCCCCTTCTCCCGGACCAGAGCGGTCCCGGCTTGAAGCAGTCTGCGATCGGTACCGGACGCTGGTCTCGGCATAGGACCTCCATACTTATACGTATGTATAGTTATACATGCGTATAAGTATCTTGTCAAGAGGGAAACCGAAAAAAAGAAAGCGCCGGCGAGGAGTTCGCCGGCGCGCAGTGCTCAGGTACCGCCTCCGCTCATTCCCGGAACAGGGCCCCGCTCGTATCAGCGTAAATTATTGCCCCGCCCCTGAACTTGGCTATTATATCCGCGTTGACCCGGGAGTCGAGCGCGAAACAGCCCCACGAGAGTCCGGCATGCGGAGG
>JAKLEK010000325.1 GCA_022703115.1 Elusimicrobiota bacterium | reverse complement strand
GTGGGCGTGTTATCCGTGGTCGGGTCGGGAGAATACGCCGTTAGAGCCGTGGTGGGAGTAAGGTCGACAATATCGGGAACCCCGTTGGCCGGGGAAACGTCCTTCCAGCCCAGCATAAGTCTGGTGTTATTACATACGGCCGGGGTATTGTAGGGCGCCAGCTGGCCGCGCATTATGCACTGCTCGGATGTGCCCCCGTTCTGGCAGTTCAGGTTCGGCGCGTTGAAGTAACCGGCGCGCTCCGTGGTGGCGCAGCCCGATTCGGGGTACTCGTCCAGCGCGTAGAAGACATGACCCGTCTCGTGGGCGCAGACGGCGGACATGCCGCTTACTCCGTAATCTCCGTTATCATAGGTCAGGACCATGAACGGACCGCCCATGTAGGTGTAGGCGAAATAGCTGTCCGGGAAAGCTCCGTCCCCGTCCATAAAGCTGTCGGCGACGAAGATGGTGAAAGCCCAGTCGGTGCCGTAAGTCAGGCGCATCGCGTTATCATAGGCGTAGACCTGCTCGAAATAATCCGAGCCGGAGTACCCCATCTTGGTCATTATGTCCCCTATCCAGTCCCCCTCGCTGCAGCCGCCGGGCGGCGGCGCGGCGCTGGCGTAGCAGGATATGGGCTCATAGTCCGTGTTCTGCGTGGTCACGTTATAGACGAACGACAGCCGCGCCTCCGGTTCCCTGGCGGCCCACCAGTCCATGGCGGCCCTTATGGAACTCTCCACGCTGGCCTTTCTGAAAGCGGTCCAGTCCTCGGTGTCGGGAGAGGAGGCCGAACTCTCGGGAAATATGATATTCACCGTGACCGAACCCATCATATACTCGCTGACATCGTGGTCCCCGGCGCCGTAAGGCACGGCGCCCAGCCGGCAGACGGAGGCTGCGGCGAGGAGCAGAGCGGCGAGGAGCGGGCTTCTGAACGGCATGTTACTTTCTCCTGACAGGACGGCGGACGTCGTTGGGTATCGGCGCCGGTGCTTCAAGAACGAGTTCCGAGGCCCCGGACCAGGTCCCGGGCAGGTTCCCGTCCGACCCCATCAGACGCATATAGTAGGTAGTGTCCCGGGAAAGCGGCAGGCCGGAAACCTTGTAGCTTTCCCGCTCGGTAAAGACGTCCACCAAAGGAGCCGCAAAATCCCGCGTCGCGGCTATCTGAAGACGGTAGGAACGGAAACTCCCTCCGCCCGGCCAGTGAAGCGCCGCTCCTTTAAGCCTGGTATCAGGAGGGCGCGCGGGCGCCGCCAGCGGTAGTTTCGAAGCGGCGCGGGAAGGTTTGGAAATGGTGAATGAGCGCGCCCCCGAGAACCCGCTTTCCCGGCGCTCCCCGCTGTTCAGAACAAGCACGGCCGCAACCCGCCAGTAGTAAAGGCCGCCGGAGAAGAACGCAGGCGGTACCTGAAAGCTGTTCCCTGCGACCAGGGTGTCCAGCGCCGCCGGACCGAACCCGGGCTCGGCCGAGATCTGCAGCCTGTAGGCGGAGGCTTTCAGCACTTCGCCCCAGGAAAGCGTTATATCTTCCCCATTCGGAGAGCCCGCGGCATCGTCCGGACTGGGGACCCCCGGCAGCGCGCCCTGGAAACGTCCGTTCCAGACCGCCGCCGCCAGCGCGACGTCCTCACCGTATTTCTGGAGCGGAGCGGCGTCGGTTATCGCGCCGCGGTATATCAAGGCTCCCCGTTCCGCCGCGATCTCTCCGTCCAGGCCCGGCGCGAGACGGCAGATATAGGCGTGAGGAGGATAGGCCTGCAGGATACTCGCGCCTTTCGCTTCCAGATAAGCCCGGAAGGCCGCCCCGGAGAGGTCCGCGGACTCGCCTGCTATGATCAGGGCGGCGGCGGGATCCGGTCCGCCGTCTTCGGAAAGGACAGGGGACGGAGCGAGA
>JAKLEK010000324.1 GCA_022703115.1 Elusimicrobiota bacterium | reverse complement strand
ATGACCCGCAACGCGGAGACCGAGATCTCCGCCCGGGATTCTCGGGTCCGGGTCTTCGTAGTGCCCACTGACGAAGAGCGGGTCTTCGTAGAGGACGTGGCCGCCCTGCTGAACGGGACCTACGACATCCACACCAAGTTCACCTACACGTTCCAGGCGCCCGGCTATCGCAACACGCTGCGCGACCGCGCCTTCGAGCGCGAATGCGTGAAAAAGCCCGGCCTGGCCGGCCTAGTGGCGTCGCCCGCGGCCAAAGCCGCCGTCTGACCGCTGCGGATATCAGGTCCGGCCGGACGGGGTTTTTCAACGGCCTGTTATTTGTTAGAATTAAAATATGAATCTGAAGAACGCGCTGCTGCTGGGCATTCCTTCCGTGGTCTTCTGGGTCGCCGCGATATTCGTTCTGGGCATATTCCTGATAAAGTGGTTCTGGATGTGGACCATCCCGGAACTTTTTCCCGGGGCCGTGTCGGCCGGATATGTGGCCGCCAGGATATCGTGGTGGACCGCTCTGAAGCTGGCAGGGCTGGTAGCCCTGCTCGCGGCTATCACCAGCGTTTCCAGGAACTGACGCGAAATAGGTATAATTTGTAACGGATTTGGAACGCAAAGTTATTCGGAGGTTGAAATGAAAGCTACCATAGACGAGGCCGCCTGCATAGGATGCGGTCTGTGCGCCAGCGACTGCCCCGAGGTGTTCGCGATGAAAGGCGAGAAGGCCGCGGTGATCGCCACCCCCGTTCCCGCCGGGAAAGAGGATTCCTGCAAGAACACCGCCTCCAGCTGCCCCGTTAGCTGCATTAAGTGCGAATAACGGTCCAGTAGCGGCGCCGCCGCACCCGCCCGCAGGGGAGTCCCTGCGGGCGTTTTTTTGTCCTTATAACTACGCCGACAGGGCTATGACCGCGCGGTTGTCAGCCCGGTTTTTCAGGCCGCCCGCGGGATCCGGATGGCTACGGCTTTTCCTCGTTTATCGGCAGGCGGAAGATTATCAATATTCCCGGCAGCGTCAGGAGGCAGACGGTCAGGAAGAAATGCCTGTATCCGACCATCTCCTGCAGCTTGCCGCTGATCATGCCCGGGACCATCATGCCCAGCGCCATGATGCCGGTGGAAATGGCGAAATGCGCCGTCTTGTACTTGCCCCGGCAGATCATCATCAGATAGACCGTGAAGGCGGTGAACCCCAGTCCGTAACCGAACTGCTCCGCCACGACCAGCATCGGCACCGGGCCGACGGGTATGGCGTGTCCCAGCAGTTGGAGCTTGTGCAGGGCCGGCTGCGCGTAAGCCATGTAAAGGAAGAATACGTCGGGTATGTGGAGGGCGAGGACCATGGGCCACAGGCAGCGCCTGAAACCGAACCTGGAGATCAGCCATCCCCCCAGGACTCCGCCGGCGACCAGAGCGGAGATGCCGGCGACGCCGTATATTATGCCGACGTCGGAAGTGGATATCCCCAGCCCTCCTTTCTCGACCGCGTCAAGCAGAAAAGGCTGCGTCATCTTCACGAGCATCGCCTCCGCCAGGCGGTAGAGAAGGATGAAGCCCACTATGTAGCCTATGCCGTCCATCGTGAAATAGGAGACGAACGCCTCGTTGAACGAGTTCCCCTCTTCCGCCATCTTTCCGCGCAGGTACGGGAAGAGGTATTTGCGGCACAGAAGGATCGCCGCGGCCGTCAGCAGCGCCGCGGCTCCCAGCTTCTGAGGGACCCCGCTCAGTCCGGTGAAAAGCCATATCAGTGCTCCCGCCGCGGCCAGGTAGGAAGCGAGCGCGCCCACCGACCTGAGGATGGCCCGCGCTCCGGCCTGCGCCTTGGGTTTGTCCTCTTCGGGCCGGGGCAGTACGATCCTGTGGTAGATGAAGAGCGCCATGAAGAGGGCGGCGCA
>JAKLEK010000323.1 GCA_022703115.1 Elusimicrobiota bacterium | reverse complement strand
CCCCTGGTAGTCAGGCGCGACCCCCGACAGCCATACCATCAGGGAGATAAGGACCACCAAACCGCAGGATACCGCGGCCAGCCACGCGGTTATGGCGGCCGTGCCTTTGGACATCGAGTTGTCAAAAGCGTAATGCAGACGTTCTTTCAAAGATGCCTTTCTCATTTCCTGACCCCTTACCCGCGCGTCGACCACGATATTATTACAGACCGTCATCTACAAGTCAATCCGGAGGACGGCGCCCGGAACGTACCAAGTTCCAGCGCCCGGCCCGCGACATTTCCGGAGAGAAATCGGCCTTGTCGGAATAAGGCCATTAATGTTAATATCTCCCTGCGGTAATTCCATCAGGAGGCGGCAAATGAAGAACTTTTCAAGGATCACCCTCGCCGGCGCCGCGGCGATGTTCCTCGCCGGTTGCGCGCATATCCCGGGCGGGCTGGCCCCGTCCACGACTCCGATCGAGGGGAAGGCTTACGACGTGATGGGAGAGGTGAAAGGCACTGACAGCCGGACCCTTCTCCTCGGCATCCTTCCGATAAGCGGCGCGAACACCATACAGGGAGCCATCAACGACGCCAAGTCCAAGATGGGAGCCGACGCGCTCATAGAAGTGACCGCGGAAGCCTACAGCAGCTGGTGGATCCTCTGGTCCAACAACACCACCGTGGTACGCGGCAAAGCCATAAAGTTCAAATAGTGCCGCGTAAAAGAGAGACCCGCCTGGCCTTTATACGGGCCGGCGGGTTTTTCTTTGCCGGGCCGAACTCTCCCCCGGGCCCGTCCATGGCCCCTATTTCTCCTTCGCCAGGTCCCGCGGCGCGTACGCGTACAGGACCATTTCCACGAACTCCTCCGACATGCGGTATTTCTTCACGTTGTAAGGAGTAACGTCCTTGATGTAACCGCCGCTCTCCAGCGCCGCCAGGGAGGCTTCCAGGTCCGGATTGTCCTCGGTGTAATAGACGAGCGCGCCGGCGCCGCCGTCGAAAGGCGAATTCCTGCTGACCACGAACAGGTCCCTGTATGAGCTCTTCAGTGGTTCGGACAGGTCTCCGCCCAGCTTCCGGATGAGGTCCGGCATCGTCCGCTGAGCGTCCCTGAATCTGGAAAGCTTCTTCCTGAACTCCTCTTTCCTGGCGCCGTCCTTGCTCTTTCTGTCGGTATAATACGCCCAACCGGCCAGCACCGCAAGACTGGCCAGAAGAAGGAACGTCTGCAGATCCATATCGATACCCCCTGGACCGAGGCCCGCGCAGGCTAACGCAGATTGAACTCGACCTTTATGTCCGGATGAAGGCTCCTGTGCACAGGACACGCTTTAACGCTTTCGGCCAGTCTGGCGCGCTCCGCAGCGGAGATACCGGCCGGAAGGGTTATGGTCCCGGTCAGAGCGGTTATCCGCCGCGGGGCGCCGCCCATGCTTTTCTCCATCTGTATGGACGCGCCCCTCAGGTCCGCTCCGTCCCGCTCCGCTATCTTGGCCATTATGGTAAGGACGCAAGACGCCAGAGAACAGGCGAACAGATCGGTCGGGGAAAAGGTCCTGCCCCTGCCGCCGTTATCCTCCGGCAGATCGGTGGATATCCTCTCTCCGCTGGGACCGTGGGTCAGCTCGACTCTCTGGTCCCCTGCGTAAACCGCCTCTATCTTCACTCCCATCGCGCCTCCGGACCTCCACGTATTCTACCGCGTAATCAGAAACCGGCGTTAAGACCGATCGTGAAAGGAAGCAGGCCGTTGCGGGCTATGTTAGCGAACCCAAGCTGCAGTCCGTGAAGGGTCCCGCGGCAGATATTGACCGCGCCTATCTGCAGGCCGCTCATATCCCCGGGCGCATCGTTGTAAAAACCCAGCTGAACGCCTCCGAACCGCGCCCGCGCCACGTTCCACGGAGCCAGCA
>JAKLEK010000322.1 GCA_022703115.1 Elusimicrobiota bacterium | reverse complement strand
CCGGGCCCGGTAAAGCGGGCCGCGCAGCGGCGCGCTCTTCACTTCGGCCGGCAGTCCGCGGTGATCGCGCAGGAGGTTCTTGCGGTATTCGGCGCCGCGTCCGGCGGCCTCGGCTATCAGATGTCCGGAGAGATATTCGGACAGTCCTTCGCTCCACCCGCCGCCTTGTTCAGCGGGGAGAACTCCGCTTCCGAACCAGATGCGCGCCATCAGTCCGGGAAGAACGGAGCGGGGCGCCGACGGGGAGCGGAGGGCGGTGGGGCCGAGGACGGCCAGGGACGGCTGCGCGAACTCCGACTCGTCGATGCCTTCCACCAGCGCGAATTTTCCGTAAGGATACCGGCCGAGCAGGCCGGAATACATGTCAAGATAGCGTCCGGCGGCTTCGAGGTATCTGCGGGACAGCGCTTCGTCCGGCCGGCTCAGCAGTGCCTGGAGTTTTACTCCCTGTCTTTCCGAGGTGTATTCCTTGTATTTCCCGCAAAGGAGCGTGAGCCCTTCGGCCGGGACGTCCGAGCGCCATGAGGAGATCGTCCGGCCGTCCTTTTCCGGACCGTTCTTCCCTTCGCCGGTCGATACGGCCGCATACCCTGCCGGCAGGTCCGCGGTTAGACGGAAAAAGGAAGGGCCGGTATCCGTCCGCGGGTACCAGAGCTTGTCCGGGGTCAGCAGGCATCCGTCCGGGGTCAGCGGTCCGGAAGCGGCGGAGCAGTCCGGCGCGCTTTCCCCGTCCCCGCCGCGCATGGTCCCGGAGTAGGCGATAACGAAGGTCTTACGGCCCCTGGGCGGGGACGCGGAGTACCTTGTTCCGCTTGCTTCGGTCCCGGAATAGGCGTCCGCGGCCGGTTCCTCCTTAAGTCCGACGGAGCCGTCCGGGGAGGAGGGGATGAGCCCTTTGCGAAGGGAAAAGGAAAGCTCCGTCAGGCCGTCGGGCAGGGTTATCCGGTCTTCGGCGGTTATGGCGCAGAGTTCGGGGTCGAGTCTGGCCCTGATGTCGTGCCGTACTGGGGCCGCCGCCGCGGTATGGAATATAAGGAGAAAAATGAGAAACATCGTCAGTTCCCGCCGTTCAGCCGCCGGCGATATCTGCCGGGCGGCGGACTTCCAATATACTATAATTTTACGTGTCCGCGAGGAATATAGTCCGCTGAAAGACCCGCCCGGGCGTGTTTTCGATAGAAGCCGGCAAGGGGCTTTCAGCGGCCTGATAAGCGCGGTCCGGAGGAAATATGCCCCCTGCTTCCCCTGTGGCTCTGCTGCTGGTCATAGACGCCGTCGGTCTCTCTACGCTGGAGCATCTGCTCAGGAGATCCGGGAGACGGCCGGAACTCCCCAATCTGTCCCGCCTGGGGCTCGGGGAGATAGTTTCCGGAGAATTCAGGGACAGGTTCCGGCCCGGATATTCCGGCGGTTCCTACGCCGCCGCGCTTGAGCAAGCCTCGGCCACGGCGGACAGCCTGGTCGGGCACCGTGAGATGATGGGAGTCCTGGACGACCGGACCTACGACCTTTTCAACGACGGCTTCCCGCGGGAGTATATAACGGCGCTGGAGGCGCGCATCGGCCGCGCTACTTTCTTCAATAAAATGGCCGCCGGCATGGAGGCCATAGAGCTTAATGCCGGGGAACATGAGCGCACCGGCAAGCCCATAGTCTACGCCAGCAAATGCGACCCTCTGATACAGCTGGCCATGAACGAGGCCGTCATACCGGTCCCGGAACAGCACAGGATAGCGGATGCCGCTTTCGCTCTGGCCGCGGAGATGGGCCTGCCGATCACCCGCGCCATAGCCCGCTCCTATATCAGGACCCCCGACGGCGGGATCACCCGCACCTCCAACCGGCATGACGCTGTTTTGCCGATAGGGCAGAGGACCCTGGTGGACATCCTGCGCGAGGCAGATGTCTGGACCGTGGCCGTAGGCAAGACCAGCGACCTGGTGAACACGG
>JAKLEK010000321.1 GCA_022703115.1 Elusimicrobiota bacterium | reverse complement strand
GGGATTTCACGTACGGCCTGAAAGGCCGGTTCCTGGACTGGAACGACGTGGAAAAGAACCTGAGGGTCTGCGTCTTGTTCAGAAAAGCCGCTCCGCCGCCGATGAACGATTTCGAGAAGACGCAGGCCAAGCGATGGGACTATACCCGCGCCTTCGACGATATGGTCTCGCGCAACGATATGCTCGGCAGGACGCTGAAGCTGAACGATTTCACTTTTACCGTGGTGGGCGTGCTGCAGGAACCGCCGGACTCGGAGCGCCCTTCGCTTATCCTGACCGGCGACAGGGACTACAACGTGCTGGCCCCGGTGACGACCATGGGACGCTACGGTTTCCTGAACGAGGAATGGAATTCGGTGACGATAAAGGTGGACGCCGGTGACGAGCGCGCGTATTACGGGACGCTGCGGCGGGTGGAGAACTTCCTGCGGGCGCGTTTCGGCGCGGTCGAGTTCTTCGATATAGACAAACAGATGGAAACCATAAACGACACCATAGCCGCGAGCGTCAAGAACGCGCTTATGGCGATGTCGCTGGGTATGCTCGCCTTCATCGCCGGCGGGATCGGGATAATGAACGTGACGCTGGCCACGGTGTTCTCGCGCGTGAAGGAGATAGGCGTGAGGCGGGCCCTGGGGGCGAGCCGGGGCGATATAATGCTGCAGTTCATCGTGGAGGCCGCGATGCTGGGTCTTATCGGCGGTCTGATCGGCTCCGCGGCCGGTTATCTCTGGGGGGTGCACGTTAAGGTCATGTTCGGCATGGACGCGAGCCCGATACGGTTCTGGATGCCGGGTGTTTCCGTAGGCATAGCCGTGCTCACGGCTTTCGTTTTCGCGGTCTATCCGGCCTGGGTCGCCGCCGGTCTGAAACCGGCCGACGCGCTGAGGACAGAATGAGGAAAGGCGGTGCCGGACCATGAGAGCGCTGTTGAACGCCGTTAAGACCGGTCTGACGGAGATACGCGCCTATAAGGCCCGTTCGGTGCTCAGTTTCCTGGCCGTGGCCGTGGGGTCCGTGGTGTTCATAGACGCGTTCGCCGCGATCGTCCACGTTCACGGGCGACTGCAGGAGCAGAAGAGGGTGTCCGGAACGGCCAGGTTCAGGATAGTCCAGAACAGGGCGCGCGTCTTCTCCGATCCGGACGAGTACCGGCCGCCTCCGCCTTTCACTTACGAAGATGTGCGGGACCTGAGGAGCAGTCTGCCGTGGCTCTATATGGTCTCTCCGGAAGGCACCGGCGGGCGGAATTCTTTCGAGTACGGCGGGCGGCGGGTCTTCACCCGCATATCCGGCACCACTCCCGAGTGGACCAAAAGGGATTTCGTGTACAGGCTAAGGGGGCGGTTCCTGGACTGGAACGATGTGGAGGATAAACGGCGGGTCTGCGTGGTCATAAGGAAAGCCCCGCCGGCTCCCCCGTCCAATTCCAAAAGGCGGAGGGTGAAAGAATGGAACCCGATGGTCCCGTTCGACGTGCTCGTTTCTCACAGCGACCTGCTGGGCAAGACGGTGAAGCTGAACGATATCACGTTCACCGTGGTCGGCGTGCTGGATGAACTGCCGGCTTCAAGGCGGCCGCAGCTGCTTACCGGTTCCGGCAGGGCCAGGGTGCTGGCCCCGGTCACTACGCTCGCCCACTATAATTTTATCCGCGGGTCTTCGTCCCTGGAGGTCACCGTAGACGCCGGCGGGGAGAAGGACGCGGATAAGGCGATGAAGTACATCCGGAACTTCCTGAAGGTGCGTTTCGGGGACGAGGAATATTTCCTGATAGAGAACCAGATGTCCATGCTGCAGGAGATCCTGCGCAAGAGCGTGAAGGATTCGCTGATAAATATCTCGCTGGGCATGCTGGCTTTCATCGCCGGCGGTATCGGGATAATGAACGTGACGCTGGCCACGGTGTTCTCGCGCGTGAAGGAGATAGGCGTGAGGCGGGCCCTGGGGGC
>JAKLEK010000320.1 GCA_022703115.1 Elusimicrobiota bacterium | reverse complement strand
AATCCGAACTCGGCGTCGGCTCCCGCTTCTTCTTCCACATCCCGTTGAAAAAATAGCGCCCGGAGGAGGTCTCCGGGCGGACGAAAGCGCGTATCAGGCGTGCGGCAGCACGCCCAGCCCGCGCAGGGTTGCGCTGTTCCTGCGGACGCCGCGCACGAACGCGCGCCAGCCCTTGAGCAGATCGGCCCGCTCCCCGGCGGAGATGGACGGCGAGAACTCCCTGGAAACCTCCGCTCTGCGCGGCAGCGATATCCCGACCGCGCCCGCCGCGGCCGCGGCGGCCCCGAAGGCGGTGGCCTCTGAATCCTCGGTGCGCAGCACCCTGGCGCCGGTGATATCGGCCTGGAACTGCAGCAGCCAGTCTATCCTGGAAAGACCTCCGGAAGCCCGTATCTCCTTTATATCGTAGCCGCGCCTTCTTATCAGATCGAAAGCGTCCCCTACCATATAGGCTATGCCCTCCACCGTCCCGCGGACCACGTCGTTCCTGTCGGTGTTCGGCTGCAGGCCGGTGAACGTCGTGAAAGCCGAGAAATCCCAGTAAGGAGATCCTATCCCGCCTATGGCCGGCAGACAGAGCACCCTGCCGCGCGAAAGGCGGCACATCTCGTCCACCTCGGAAATATCGCTGAAAAGGCCCAGCCGCTGCTTCAGCCATTCCAGGGCCGTGGCGGCCGAATTCACTGTGCTCTCCAGGAAACGGCACGGGACCTTTTCGCCGGGCTCACGCCAGCCGACGGAATTGAGCAGGCCGCGGACCTTCACCAGCCGGGAGCCGGTATTAACCATCAGGAAAGCGCCGGTTCCGTAATTCAGCGCGGCCGAACCTTCAGCGCCGGCCCCCATTCCCAGAAGCGCCGCCTGCTGGTCGCCAAGCATGGCGCGTACCGGGATATCCAGACCGCCGGCTTTCACGCGGCCGTAATCTCCGGCGGAGGGCCGGATCTCCGGCAGACAGCCGCGGTCCACCCCGAAGGCCGACAGCAGGCGGGGGTCCCACCCGAGGCGTCTGATATTGAAAAGCAGCGTCCGCTGCGCCTGCGTCGGGTCCAGCGCGAAAGTCCCGCCCTTGGACAGGTGCCACAGTATGAAGCCCGAGACGGGAGAGACCAGAAGGCGGCCGGCCGCGGCCGCTTCCCTCGCCCCGGGGACGTTCTCAAGGCACCACCGGATCTTGGAAGCGGAATAATACGGGGTCTTGTAGAGCCCGGTCAGATCGTGCACCGCGGTGTTGGAGAGGGGGACTGCGGCCAGTCCGGACTGCGCGCGGCCGTCCTGCCAGCTCAGCGCGGGGCAAAGCGGAACGCCGGTCTCCCTGTCCCAGAGCACCACCGTGGAGCGCTGGGCCGCTATGCCCATAGCCGCGACCTCGGAACCCGGCGGCAGTTTTTCCAGCACCTCGCGGAGACTTTCGCTTTGGCCTTTCAGCAGCTCCAGCGCGTCGTACTCCGCGAGCCCGTTCCCCGGATAGCGCAGGTCCGCCTTCCTGCGCGCCCTGAAACGGACCCGGCCCTCCAGGTCGAAAGCCAGCGCCCTGGAGCTGGAACTGCCCTGGTCCAGCACTATTATGAAAGTATCTTTCATCCTTTCTTTCTCACCTGCAGGTCGAAGACGCGGGACCTTTCGGCGTGGCGCCGCAGCCTGGCCCGGGCCGGTTCCGGGACCGCCGGGTCGTCCATAAGGGCCACCACGCCCTTCAGCGTCAGGCCCAGCGCCCGCTGATAGAGGTCGAATTCGTTAAGCACGCCTATAACGGCGTCGCGGTCCCTGAACTCCCACTTATCGGCGCGTTTTATCCCGAGCGAATACCGCCGGCCGGCCAGATCGTCGGCGCCCTCGGCCAGGGACACGATCCGCGCCTTGACCTCCTCCAGCTGTCCGTTCAGCTCGTCCATTTTCTCCCTGAGAAGTCCGTAGCGGTCGACCAGCTCCTCTACCTGGTCCGCCGGCGCC
>JAKLEK010000032.1 GCA_022703115.1 Elusimicrobiota bacterium | reverse complement strand
CCTTCCGCGACGGTCCTGGTGAGGGACGGGCCCAGCGGCCAGCGGCAGGAACCGTCGCTTACCTCGCCGGTGGAAACCTCCTCCATCACCCTGATCGCCCCGGCGGCGCCTCCAGCCGGTACCGCCTGGCCCTATAGCCCGCCGGCGGCCGCGGCGATATATTCGGCGGCGGCCTACTATACCAACTCCGGAGAGACCTCGGTCAGTTCCGCCGTTTACGTGGGCTCGGTCGACGGCTATTTACGGGCGATAAGAAAGGACGGGTCCCTGAAATGGACATACGCCGCATCCCCGCTGTCCGCGATACGGACCAGCCCGCTTCCGGTCGTTGAAGGCGGCAGTCTCTACATATACTTCGCGAACGACAACGGCGACGTCTATAAGGTCCGGGACGACGATACCGGCGCCGGCTTCGTGTGGAAACAGTCCCTGGGCGCGGCGCTCAGATCGAACATCATCTGTTCCGACGTGAGCTGCAGCGGCTCAAAGATATACCTGGGTGCGACGGATAACAAGGTGTACTGCCGGAACAAGGCCGACGGCTCCGCCTGCCCGGGCTGGTCCTACGCGCCCGCCGTCTCCGCGGCCATATCAGGGACCCTGGCCATAGACGACAGGACGACCATAAACAGCGGCTGGATAGGGCTGGAGGACGGAAAGATAGTGGCCCTGCATACCGCGGACGGGACGTCCCCGACCAGTTATCAGACCGGCGGCGCCATAAAATCCTCCCCTTACCTGGACGCCAAGGTCGTGTCGGCCAATAACGTGGTGTTCTTCACTTCCACGGACGGAAAGCTGTACGCCAGGGTGTCCTCGAACCTGAGCCAGCTGCCCGCCGGCTGGCCGGCCGGTGATTATAACGTGGATTCCCCGATATATTCCTCGCCCTTCAGCATCCCCGGCGGCACCGGATACATCTTCTTCGGGGACGAGAGCGGCAAACTGCACCAGGTGAAGAAAGCGGACGGCACCAGCGCCGCCGGCTGGCCGTTCCAGGCCGGCGGCGCCATACGCTCATCCCCGGTCTTCGTTCCGAACTGGTATCTGCCGCAGGGCGGTCAGGATTACGTCTATTTCGGCTGCGACGACGGATATATATACGCGGTCAACGCCAATACCGGCGAGCTGCGGAACGGCTGGCCGGTGGCGACCGGGGGGCCGGTAAGGACGGACCTGGTGGTGGACCCGGACAGCAGCTCCATAATAGCGGGCTCCACCGACGGCAAGACTTACGTGCTTTACATCGGACCGTAGGGCGAGGCGCAGGGGAAACCGGCTATGGAAGAAAAAGGACTCGAAAGACGGATATCCGTGACCGCCGCGCGCGCGGCGGGTACGGCGGGCGCTTTGCCTCTTGCGCTCCTCTGTCTGGCCCTCGGTCCGTTCTCCCCTTTTTCCGCTCAGGCGGCGGACTGGCCGATGTTCCGCGGGAACCCGCAGAGGACCGGGTTCTCTCCGGAGCAGGCGTACCCCCCGCTGACCAAGGTCTGGGAGTATCAGACGGGCGCGGAGATAGTCTCCAGTCCGGCCGTTCTGGAGGACGCGGTCTACTTCGGTTCGCGCGACGGAGGTATCTACGCCCTTAACGCCAGGACCGGCGCCCTTATCTGGCGGTACGCCGCGGACGGCTGGGTGGACGCTTCTCCTGCGGTGTCGGGGGACTCGGTCTTCTGCCCTTCCATGGACGGCTATCTTTACAGGCTCGACCGGGCCACCGGCGCTCTTATATGGAAAGCGCAGTTGGGGGCTTCGTCCGCCTCCTCACCGCTCGTCTACGATGGAAAGGTCGCCGTCGGCACCGGCTCGCCGGATAATAAGCTAAAAGTCTTTGAAACGTCATCGGGGCGTCTGCTTTCGTCATACCAGGCTGAACAGCCGGTCGAATCCGCTCCTTCCATAGAGGGAGATATCGTCTACTTCGGAGCGAACGACGGAACGATCTACGCGCTGAACAAGAACGACCTTTCTCCGGCATGGCCCGCTTATCAGACCATGGGGGGCAGGTACGGTATTAACGCCGTCGCGGTTTCGAGCGGAGCGCTCTACGCGCTGCCAGGTTACGACGAGAACAGGCCGCTGGCCCTGACCGCTTCCGGAGGGGTCCTGCTTAATTCCCTCTCCGCTCCGTTCGAGGAAAGCGATTCATGGGAACTGGTAGGCTCGCCTTCGGTTACCGGCGACAGGGTATACTTTTCCGGCGGAGCATCGGCCAACGCGCTCTATGCGATGAACAAACAGGCGGTCGATGGCGCCCTCGATTACGTCTGGAGCAGCTCGCCCGCCCTTGGCGGGGTCCCGGCGCTTGGCGTTCTTTCGTCCCCCGCCATCGCCAACGATCTCATCTATATAGGCACGATCGAAGGCGCGCTGGCCGCGTTCAGCTCCGCTTCGGTCGCGGTGCCTCTTTCCGCGGATGTTTCCTTCCCCGGGCCCGTCTACGCCTCCCCGGCCGTCTCCAACGGCATGGTGTTCGTCGGCGCCGGCGGGAGGCTGGCCGCGTACAGAGCCGCGAGAAGGGCCTCGATATCCAGTCCGGGAGTGGATGCCGTGGTCAGCGGGTCAGTGGAGATAAAGGGGTATCTGTCGAACCCGGACCTGTCAGGCTATATCCTCGAATACGGACAGGGCGAGGAGCCGTCGTCCTGGGTCAATATCGTTTCCAGCGCCGTCTCCGCTCCGGTCGAAGACGGCCTGCTGGCCGTATGGGATGTGTCGAGCCTGGAGAACGGTTTCTATACTCTCAGGCTTTCAGTTGAAGGGGATACTTCCGGCTCCGACTGTACCGCCAGAGTGAGAGTGCGGGTTAACGCGCCGCCGCTTCCTCCCCCGTCGCTGGCGGTTTCCGATGTGGCGGGCGATAATGGGAACAAATTAAGGCTGACCTGGAGCCCTTCCCCTTCGGCCGGGGTGACGGCTTACAGGATATACAGGGAGGATGAGATCGACACGACCGAATACGCCTCTGTCGCCGCCGGAGAACTGCAGTATACCGATACCGCCGCGATAACCGGCGTTACGTTCTCCTATTTCTTGAGATCTTTCGACGGTTACGCGGAATCGGAGGACTCCGATCTGGTTTCTGCTCAGTCCGTGAATGATCTGGGCGACGATATCCCGCCCGGAGCCGTGACCGATCTGTCCGCTGCGCCCGGGTCGGCGCCGGGATCGGTCCTGCTGTCATGGACGGCTCCAGGAGACGACGGCGGTACCGGCACCGCTTCGAGGTATGTGATCAAGTTCGCTTCCTGGGTCTGGGCGGGTTTCGACGATCCGTCCCTGTCCGCGTCGGAGCGGCCGGTGGAAGGGGCGGCGGGAGACGGAGTGCTCCAGGAAATAAGCGGATTATTAGGAGGCGTTACGTATTATTTCGCCGTTAAAACTGAAGACTCGGTCCCAAATCTGAGCGCCATCTCGAACATCGCCGGCGCTCCGGCGTCGCGGGATATGCTCCCGCCTCAGCCGCCCTCAGGACTGACTGTCTCGGATACGCTCTGGGACGACGGCAACAGCCTAAGCCTCGCATGGACGCTGTCTACGGACGACGGCGCAGGCGCCGACGATGTTTATGGTTACAGGATATACAGGCGGACGCAGGCTGCGGTTTATGCCGCCAGCGCCCCCTACGCCGAGACGGGGAAAGGCGTCGGAAGATATGTGGACCGGTCCGCCCCTACGAACGTCAAGTTCTATTACGCGGTGTCGGCTTTCGACAGTACGGGGGAATCTCCGCTTTCCGGCGAGGCCGGCGGCATTTCGGCCGATAATTGGCGGTTCTTCGATGCTTCGCTGGGCGGGTCGGTCCGGCTTCCTGACGGAGCCAGGGTGGAAATACCCGGGAATGCCGCGTCCCAGAACGATAACATCATGTTCACGAAGCTGGACCCGGGCACCTTGCAGCCGCTTGCCGAGGTGAAAGCCAACACATCGGTTAAGAGGACGTCCATAGTCTATGAGATAAAATTCAAGAACTCCACGACCAGACTTTTAAAACCGGCGGTTATATCTCTCCCTTATACCTCCGCGGAGGTGGCCGGAATGAAGGAGGAAAACCTCCGTATATACACATTTGTCGGAGGCGTATGGCAGTTGGTCAATACTTCAAAACCGGACACGCGGGCCGGCCGGGTGACGGCCGAAGTCGATCATTTTTCTCTATACGCTGTAATGGAGTACGTGCCCTCCGGGGAACTGCTTTCCTCGGCCGAGGTCTACACTTATCCGAACCCGGCCAGGGGGGACTCGCTCACTTTCAAGTTCAGGCCGGCGGACAAGGCCGACGTAAGGATAGATGTGTACAATGTGGCCGGAGAAAAGGTCGCGAAGCTGGAAAAGGCCGAATGCCCGGCCGGCGTCACTTCGGAGATAGTCTGGGATATGGGTGATATAGCGAGCGGGGTCTATCAATACAGGGTCTCGGCCGCGAGCGCGTCCGGGACCAAGTCCCTGATAAAGCGTCTTGCCATAGTGCATTGAAAGTGAAGCGTGGAAAGTGAAGAGGCGGCCGTTATGCGCGTGAACATGAGAAAAGGGCCGGGAGCGGTCTGGCGACGGACAAGGTCCGTCCTGCCGCCGCTGGTCGCTCTTTGCGTTTCTTTCTTCGCGCTGTACTCCCCTCTGTACGCGGCCAGGATATATCACGCCGCGGGCGGCACCTCGGCCGCCTTCCTAAAGCTGGGCGTGGGCGCGCGGGCCCTGGGCATGAGCGGCGCGTTCACCGGGGTCGCCGACGATCCCTACGCGATATACTGGAACCCGGCCGGACTGGCCTCCATGGGGTCGGAAAAGAACCTCGGTTTCTTCCATAACGATCATTTCCAGGGCCTGAAGCAGGAGTTTCTGCTTTATACCGCCCCGGCGGACGGTCTGACCTTCCTCGGGCCGCGCGGACTCCGCTCCGGAGTCTTCGGGCTCGGCCTGAACTATTTCTACACCCCGAAGGATATGGAGAGGCGGAGCGGGCTCAACGAAAGCGACCCGCTTTCTCCCATCTCCCCGGTAGAGGGGAAGTTCGGAGCTTACGATACGGCTTTCTCCCTGGGTTACGGCTGGAAGCCGGGCCGGACCTCTAGCCTGGGCGCGTCCCTGAAGGTGATAAGACAGTACATAGACACGTATTCGGCCGGCTCGTTCGCGCTGGACCTGGGTCTGCTGAAGGACCTGGAACTCTTCGGTGAGAAGTTCACAGCCGGTTTCTCGGCCCAGAACATAGGTCCCGGGATCAGGTTCGTCAGGCGCTACGACCTGCCGCTCGTCTTCAAGGCCGGCCTGAGCCTGCGCCTGCCTGATTCAGGAGCGTTAGTGGCCCTCGACGCGGCCAAACCGATAGATAATTATCCCTCGCTGGCCGCCGGGCTCGAACTTCCTCTGATGCGGACGCTCAGCCTGCGTTCCGGCTACCGCTACAGGCATACCGGCAACGAGCTGGGGGCCTGGTCCGGCTTCTCCGCCGGCGCCGGCGTGTCTTTCGGGCGTCTCTCGTTCGACTACGCCTTCGCTCCTTTCGGGGAACTGGGCAACACGCACAGGTTCTCGCTCAACGCCAGGCTGGGCCGGAGCGGCGGGACCTCGCTCAAAGGGTATAACGGCGCCGCGGCCGCCGGCCTGGACCTGACGGAACAGAAGCCGGTAGTGTTCGCGTCCGAATTGAAGCCCGTTTCCATATCGATGCGCGGCGCCAGATACGGCGTAAAGGCGTCTTCGCGCGGGTCGGACCTTTACGCCCTTTCTTACGATGTCCTGGCGCGAGGGCCGGTCCCGGCAGGACTTCAGGCCGCGGAGGGGGGGCTGCCTCAGGCCCTGAGTTCCCGTCTCCCTGCGGGGATCAGACCCGTGAAGGCCTGGCAGTTCCGTTCATGGACCGGCGAGGTGCAGGGGAACGTGGAATTGAGGTTCCGGATCCCGGAGACCGGGTCCGGGAAGGCGGTCCTGCTGTACCTGGCCGGGAACGGCTGGAGGGAGGCGGATGTCTCGCCGCTGGCCGGGCCTTCGGAAGACGACGGGTACGGATACTTCTCGGCTTCCGCGCCTCCCAGCACCCATTACGTAGCGGCGGCGCGGCCTTGAGGCTTCCGGCTTTTTCCCGCCCGTCAGTACTGTCCCAGGCTCCCGTCCTTTCTGGCCTTCCGGAGCGCTGCGCTGAAAGCCGCCGCGCTTAAAGGCGCGAGCACCAGCGCGAAGGCCAGGAGCGTAAGCAGTTCCGGCATCAGCTCGCCCACCCCGGCTCCCCTGTACAGAGCGTGTTGCAGCGCGCGCACGGCGTAAGTTATGGGCAGCGCGCCGGAGAACCATTGCAGCCAGGACGGAAGGACCGCCACCGGGAAGTAGACGCCGCCGAGCAGGCCTTCGAAATTGTTCAGCAGCCACGCCGCCGGATTGCCGCGCTTGAAAAGCAGGACGAAGCAGGAGGAGAGTATCCCCAGCGAAGCGAATGAGACGGCGGAAAGCAGGAAAACGGCGGCCAAGGCCGGCAGATCGGCCCTGGAGAGGTCCAGTCCGAAAACGAAAACGCCGGCGACCACGTACACCGCGAGCTCGAAGGTGGCGAACAGGAAATTCCAGGCCGTAAGGGAGAGCAGGAAGACCGGGGTGGAGACGGGGGACGACAGGGTTGCGTCCAGGGTCCCCTGCACCTGTTCGTCCCTCAGGCGCGCCGAATAGGAACCGGCCCCGGTCCCGATGTAGCCGAAGAAAGCCGAGGCGGCGAAAACGTACTCGAAATACCCCGCCCCGTATCCCCCCAGGTAGGGGTTGAAGGTCCGGCCGAAGAGCCTGTCGATGAAATAGAAGACCGCCATCCCGGTGAGCGTGGACAGAGACCCCAGAACGAAGGAGAGACGGTAGCTCGTCTCTACCAGCAGGTCCTTTCGCAGGAAGGCTTTTATCACCGTAGTCATAAAGTCCCGGCGCAGGCCCCCGCTATCCCGGCAATGGCTCCAGGCTCGCCGCCGGCGGGAACCTCCGCGGATATCCTGCCCTCCTTGAGCGCCAGTACCCTGCCGCATATGGCGGCCAGTCCGGCCGGATCGTGGCTGGCGTAAAGAACCGAGGCCCCTTCCCCGAGAGCTTTTTCCTTTATAAGGCCGGCCAGGGCCGCCGCCGAACCCAGGTCCAGATGCCTCGCGGGTTCGTCCAGCAGCAGCAGGGCCGAGGGGAGCATCAGCGCCCGGATCAGGGCCGCCTTCTGCGCGGATCCTTCGCTGAGAGAGTCGAAGCGCAGTTCGAGATCGGCTTTCCGCATCCCGAGCCGGTCCCGCAGCGTTTCCGCGCGGGCGCGGGTCCCGGAGCGGGGCAGTCCGTAAAGGGCTCCGAAGAAACAGAGGTTCTCGATCACGCTCAGCCTGGGGTAGAAGCTCCTGGCGCCCGCCTCGGCGCAGACCGCCGCCTTACGGAGTTCCGCGTCCCCGGTCCCCCGCCCGTTGAGAAATATGCGGCCCGAGTCCGGGACCAGGCGTCCGCCCAGGACCCGCAGAAGGGTGCTTTTGCCGGCTCCGTTAGGCCCGGCCAGGCCGGTTATCTCGCCTGCCCCGAGCCGCAGCGACACCCCGTCCAGCGCCCGGACCGGGCGGCCTCTCCTCCACGGCGCGTGGGGGGGGGCCGGGGCGCGATACTCCTTTCTTATGTCTGCGGCTTCGATCGGCATGTTCGATCAGCGGTCCCTGCGGCGCGCGGCGTTATGACGCGGGCGGCGGAACCAATGATACTATACTCGCGGACGGTTGAAAAGACGGGATTAAAGTGATTTAATATATATAATAATCTTGCGGTCCCGCGTTCCCGGAGGAAACATGCGAATACACCTAGTGGCCAGAAAAACCAAGCTCACGCCGTCCCTTAAGACTTTCATAGAGGGAAGGATCTCCAAGCTCGCCGAGTTCGTGGACAATATCGTCTGGGTGCAGGTCATCCTCGGAGTGGAGAAGATGATACACCGCGCCGAAGTCGTGGTCCATGCCGGACATCAGACCATGAAGGCCGCCGCCGAGTCCGACGACCTTTACGCCGCCATAGACAAGGCCATGACGAAGATGGAGGCCCAGGTCAAGAAGTACAAGGAGAAGTTCTCCGAACACCGCGGCATATCCATTTCGGAGATGAAGGACCTCTCGGCCGGCCTGCCGGCCGTCTTCAGCGTGGTGAAGGACGTTCCGGTGCGGCCTATGAACAAGGAAGAGGCCGTGCAGGAAATGGAGAAGCTGGGCTATAATTTCTGGCTTTTCATGGAGAAGGACGCCAAGCAGATGCAGGTCGTGTTCAAAAGACTGGACAACACCTACGGGCTTCTGCTGCCGGTGAAGAAATAAGCTGTCGGCCGCCGGCTAATAGCTGTTAGCTGACGGTTAATGGCGGGGAAAGAGTTCTTTGATGTCTGCCAACACACAGGAAAGCGTTAAGTCCATAACGGTCGGGGAACTGCTCAAGTCCCGGGGCAAGATGCTCGAGCTCCGGGTCGTGACCGGGGCCGGCCATCTGGGCAGGAAGATCCCGGTCAGCCAGATCAACCGGCCCGGTCTAGCCATAGCCGGGCATCTGGAGCAGTTCCGCTCGGAACGCATACAGATAATAGGCCAGGGCGAACACGCCTTCTGCGTAAAGGAGTCCGGCAGGAAGATAGCCGCGAATCTGCGCAAGATGTTCGCTTATTCCGATATCCCCTGCGTGATAATAACCGGGGGGCTCAGGCCCCTGCAGAGCATAAAAGAGGCCTGCCGCGCCGCCGGGATACCTCTGCTGGCGACCGGCTGCGACACCTCCTCCTTCATCCGGGAACTCACGATATTCCTGGACGACAAGCTGGCGGCTATAACCTACGCGCACGGCGTGCTAGTTAGCGTCTACGGCCTCGGCGTCCTTATCCAGGGCGATTCGGGGGTGGGAAAATCGGAATGCGCCCTGGAACTTCTGAAGCGCGGACATATACTTATCGCGGACGACGTGGTGGAGATAAAGAGGCGCATCGGCTACATACTGGTCGGCAACTCCCCGAAGAACATAAAGCACTACATGGAGGTGCGCGGGCTGGGGATCATCGACGTGGAACTGCTGTTCGGGGTCGGTTCGATCCTGGACCAGTCCCTGATCGAGATGCATGTGAAGCTGGAAAGCGTGTCAGGGGGCGCCAACCTGTCCAACTACGACCGCACCGGGCTTCAGACCAACGAGGTGTCCATACTCGACGTGCCGGTGCCGTCGCTGCGCCTTCCTGTCACTCCCGGCCGCAACCTGGCGGTGCTGATCGAGGTCGCCGCCCTTAACCAGCGTCTGAAGAACCAGGGCTGCTTCACGGCCAAGAAATTCAACGAGAATCTGCTGCGCGAGATGCGCTCCAAGAAACAGGAATAATATGGCCCGCCGCAATTCCGTAGGCAAGATATTCATAATAACCGGGATGTCCGGAGCGGGAAAGAGCCAGGCCCTGAAATGTTTCGAGGACCTCGGTTTTTACTGCATAGACAACCTGCCGGTGGCCCTGATACCGGCTTTCTCCGGCCTCGTCAGGGCGAACAGGCATTTCAGGAACGTCGCTCTCGGGATAGATATCCGGGAAGGGCGCTTTTTCAAGGGTTTCATAAGCTCCCTGGACACGCTGGGGAAGCTGGGGTTGGACTATAAGATAATTTTCATGGACGCCGACGACCAGGTGCTGCTCCAGCGTTTTTCCGAGACCAGGCACCGGCATCCTCTCGGCAAGAACATCGGCCAGGCCGTCAAAGAGGAGCGGAGGATCCTTTCCGAGCTGAAGGAACGGGCCGACAAGGTCATCGACTCCTCCAAACTTACCCTCGGCGAACTGAAAGAGATCCTGTCCGGGGCGCTGGAGCTGCGGCGCTCCACCGAGATGAAGCTGACCGTGGTCTCGTTCGGCTATAAATACGGGATCCCGCTGGACGCCGATCTGGTGATGGACGTGCGGTTCCTTCCCAACCCCAATTACATAAATACCCTCAGGCGGCGGACCGGCCTGGACGCGCCCGTGGGCTCCTATATAAAGAGCCGCCCCGGCTTCAAGAGCTTCCTGAGCGCCTATACCGGCCAGATAAAGCAGCTCCTGCCGCTTTACATCAAAGAGGGCAAGTCCTATCTGACCATAGCCATAGGATGCACCGGGGGCAGGCACCGGAGCGTCTTCATCGCCAGCCAGCTGGCGGCGGCCCTGGCCAGATTCGGTTTCTCCGTTTCGGAATACCACCGGGATATCAGGAAGCAGGCTTAGCCCGGCCCACTATGATCAATATCGTTATCGTCACCCACGGCGAGTTCGGCGCGTATCTGGTGGAAGCCGCCGAAAGCATAGTCGGCGTCCAGAACTCCGGGGTCAAGAACATCTCGATCTCTCCCAGGATGTCCCTGGACAGGGTGAAAGCGCTCGTATCTTCGGCCATAGCCGAGATGCGCTCCGAGGACGGCCTCGTCTTCCTGCTGGATATGCCGGGCGGGACCCCGATGAACATCGTCCTCCCGCTGGTAAAGGATATTCCGAAAAGCGCCGTGATCTGCGGAGTGAACATAAACATGATGACTTCCGCTTTTTCGTACCGCAGGGACATGCCTTTCGAGGCCCTGGTGGGGAAGATCATGGAGGACGGCCGAAAGGCCGTCTGCGAGGTCAAAAGCCTCCTTTTGAAGGGAAGATAGGCGGCGTACCGGGGGCCGGAAAATTATGCCAGAAGTGCTTTTCAGGGTGGACGACAGGCTCATACACGGCCAGGTGGTGGAGGCGTGGGTCCCCTATCTCAAGGCGGATGAGATCGTGGTCGTTTCGGACGAGATAGCCGCCGATGAACTGAGGCGGACCATAATGCGCTTCTCCACTCCCGAAGGGGTGGAACTGCGCATTCTCACCGTATCGGAATCCTTCGCCTATCTGTCCGGCGGGGCCGCGAGGCTCAATACCCTGGTCCTGCTGCCCGGGCTGAAAGAGGCCGTGGAGCTTATAACCCGCGGGCTGACCATGCGCTCCCTGAACATAGGCGGAATGCATTATTCGGCCGGCAAGAATTTTTCCATCGGCAAGGCTATTTTTCTGAGCGACGAGGACCGGCTGCATCTGCGGTCCATTTCCGCCGCGGGCGTGCAGCTGGAAGGCCGCGGCGTGCCGACCGACAGGCCGATAGACCTGGTCGAAGCCATCGCCAGATAAAAGCTTCGGGAATGAAGTCGGGAGTCCGGGTCCCGACTCCCGACACCCGGCTCCGGACGGATACTTCGCGTTCAGACCACGGATATTTATGGTACGTCTGATCCTGGCGGTACATAATCATCAGCCGGTCGGTAATTTCGACCACGTGATACGGCAGGCTTTCGACCTGAGCTACCGCCCTTTTACCGAGGTCCTGCGGGGGCACCCATCGATCAGGGCCGTCATGCATTTTTCGGGGATACTCTACGACTGGCTGGAGAAGAACGAGCCCGGCTACCTGGACGCGCTCCGCGAACTTTCGGCCGGCGGACGGATAGAGCTTATGGGCGGCGGCTATTACGAGCCGATCCTGGCGATCCTGCCGGAGGAGGACAGGCGCGGCCAGATAGCCAGGATGCGGGACTACATAAGCGGCCGCTTCGGAACCGAGCCTGGAGGCGTATGGCTGGCCGAGAGGGTGTGGGAGCCGCAGCTGGCCGAGACCCTTGCCTCCGCCGGGGCCCGCTACACCGTGCTGGAC
>JAKLEK010000319.1 GCA_022703115.1 Elusimicrobiota bacterium | reverse complement strand
CCGCAGCGGGCCTTCAGCATGGGCCTGGACGCCGCCTTGGACATCAGGAAAGCCCCTTTCAGATTGACGTCCAGTACGGCCTGAAAATCCTCTTCCTTCATGCGCAACGCCAGATTGTCCCGGGTTATTCCCGCGTTATTCACGAGTATGTCCAGCTTGCCGAACGCTTTAATGGTCTCCTCTACGCAGCGTTCGCAATCCCCGGCTTTAGATACGTCCGCGGACAGCGCCAGGGTCCTGGCGCCGGTCTCGCCCGCGATCGCGGCGGCCGCCGCTCCGACCCCTTCGGAGTTCACGTCCGCCATCGCCACCAGGGCTCCTTCAGCCGCGAAGGCGCGCGCGATATCGTAGCCGATGCCTCTGCTGGCTCCGGTGATCAGCGCGCTTTTTCCGTCAAATGTTTTCACGGGCCTCTTCGTTCGCGGTCCGGGCCCCGGAGATCCGGTCCTTTATCCGCGACATTTCTTCTTTGATCTTAGCCAGCATTCCGGACCCGACAAGGTCGCTTGCGGTCTTCACCGCGCTGAAAATGGCCTTCTGATTGGTCCTTCCGTGGCATATAAGGACCACTCCGTTCACTCCGAGGAGAGGCGCTCCTCCGTACTCGTCCACGTCCATCTTCCGGCGCAGTCCCGTGAAGACCTTCTTCATGAGCAGGGCGCCGATCTTGTAGGTGAACCTGCGGTGTATCTCCTGCCGTATCAGCTTGAATATGGTGGCGGCGAGCCCTTCGGAAAGTTTCAGCGCCACGTTGCCGGCGAAGCCGTCGGTCACCACCACGTCCGTGGTGCCGGACGGAACGTCCCCGCCCTCCACCGGCCCGTGGAAGTTCACCCCCACGCTCTTCATGAGAGGGATGGTCTCTATGGTAAGGGAGTTCCCTTTGGTCTCCTCCTCTCCGATCGACAGCAGCCCGACCGAAGGGTTCTCTATCCCGAAGCGCAGCTTCATGAAAATGGAGCCCATCACCGCGAACTGCACGAGGTGCCAGGGCTTGGAATCCATGTTGGCGCCGACGTCCAGCAGGAGAGTGGTGCCGCGGAAGGTCGGATACGGGGCCGCCAGGGCCGGCCGTATGATGCCCGGTATCCGTTTCAGTTTAAGGAGAGAGGCGACCATGACCGCCCCGGAATTGCCGGCCGATATGAACGCGTCGGCTTTCCCGTCCCGGACCAGCTCGACTCCGACCATCAGCGAAGAGTCCGGTTTGGAGCGGCATTCCTCGACGGGTTCCCGGCCCATCTCGACTATCTGCTGGGCGTGCACTATGCGCAGCCTGTCGGAGGGCGAGACCCCCCGGCCGCGAAGTTCCTCGCGTATTTCCGGGTCCCGTCCGACCAGAATGATCTCGTGCGGAAGCTGTTCCAGCGCCTGGAGGGCGCCATCTATGTTGGGCTTCAGGCCGAAATCTCCGCCGTGAACGTCAAGCGCTATTCTCATGGCTCATGCCGCGCTGCGGGAGAACCGGAAGCGAAGGCTTTTCCGGCCCCGCTCCGGCTCTACTTCGGCTCCTGTTCGTCGGTCTTTTTCTCTTTGCGCGCCACTTCGATCTTGCCGTTGTAGGCGCCGCAGGAGGCGCATACCCGGTGCGGCAGGCGGAGCGAGCCGCACTGAGGGCAGGAAGAAAGGGACTTGGTCTCCAGTTTCCAGTTGGACGCCCGTCTTGAGTCGCGTCTGGACGGAGTATGTTTTCGTTTCGGATTGGGCATGATGATCGCTCCTGTTAGTGTCCTGTCTGATATCTTAAGCCTGTCGGTTCCCGCGCTTTTTACCCGGCCCGCCGTTCCCTTTCTTTTCGCCGGGAGGGAGCGCGGAAAAACCTTTCAGGGCTTCGAACCGGCCCGCGTTCCTTTTTTCTTCCTGAGCGGGGCCGCTTTCGGCGCAGCCGCAGGCTTTAAGGTCCAGGTTCCCGCCGCAAACACGGCAAAGGCCCCTGCAATCCTCCGCGCAGAGAGGCTTCAGCGGCGGC
>JAKLEK010000318.1 GCA_022703115.1 Elusimicrobiota bacterium | reverse complement strand
CATTTGGCTGCTTCCGCATCGTCCTTGGAAACTCCCTCTCCATTGCGATACATCACGCCAAGGTTGTTCAAAGCTGTTGTATTATTCTGTTCAGCCGCTTTCAAAAACCATTTGAACGGGGATTCCGCGGCCGGGTGCGCGGACCGCAGCGAGGTGGCCTCCGGGCGCGAGAGCAGCAGCTCTATCGCCTGCGCCATGACCGCCGGGTCGCGCAGCGGCGTGGTCGGGCGGAGATGGGCGAGATACTTAGGCGCCGACGGCTCATTGGCCTTGAACCAGTCGAGAGCGTGGCGCATGAATTCGGCGTCGCCGGACTTATCGCCGGCGAGCGCGGCGGGCCTCAGGAACGGCACCTCGGCGCCATAGCGGCGGCCGAGCGCGGCTATCTCTTCGGAATCGGTAGAAATAACCGCGCGGCTGATGCCGCGCGACATTTTTGCGGCGGCCACGGAATACGCCAGGAGCGGGTAGCCGGCGAGCGGGCGCAGGTTCTTGCCCGGCACGCCCTTGGAGCCGCCCCTGGCGGGGATGATGGCGTAGACGCTCATCGGGGCCTCGCCCGCGGGCTAGGCCTCCAGGATGTGGCCGCGCAGCTTCTTGGCGATCGGCACTTCCTTGGCATGCACCTCGATGTTGCCGTCGCCCATCGCCTTCTCGATCTTGTGCACCGCGCCCACGAGGGCGTTGAGACCCGAGGGTTCGACTGAGGCCGACTGGTCGGAGCCGTACATCGCGCGGTCCAGCGTGATGTGCCGCTCGAGCGAGGTGATGCCCAGCGCGGCCGCCGCGTAGGACACGGCGAGGCCGGTCTCGTGGCCGCTGTAGCCGACATTGCACTTGTAGCGGTCGCGCAGCGTCTTGATGCAGTTCAGGTTGGCGTCCTCGTCCTCCATAGGGTACGTAGACTTGGTATGCATCAGTTCGAAAGGGCACCCGGCTTTCCTAAAAATATCCACCGCCCTGTCTATTTGTTCCAGGGTGCTCATGCCGGTGGAGATGAACGTATGCTTCTTTTCGGACGCTATCTCCTTGAGAAGCGGGACGTCCACTATCATGGCCGAGGCGACTTTGTTGTGTCTGCAATTGAACTGGCGGAGGAATTTCTGACTGTCCACATCCCACGCGGAGGCGAACCATTCAATGCCTACTTCCCGGCAATAACGGTCTATCTCCCTATACGCTTCCAGTCCGAACTCAAGCGCCTCTTTTTGGGCCCGCTGCGTCTTCCCCCAAGGGGACTCTCTCGGTGAATCCAGCAGTTCCTTGGTATAAACCTTATCTATGGTCCGTTTTTGGAATTTTACTGCGTCACAACCGGCCAGTTTGGCCAGCTTTATAAGGTCCTTGGCTATGTTTATATCCCCGTTATGATTGATACCGACTTCGGCTATGATAAAAATCGACATTTCTGCCTCCTTGTCCTCAACCTCTCGGAACTCCCCAGTAATGGCATTTGCCGCACAATTCCAGAGCGTCGCGCCGGCCCTCCACATGGGCCCGGATGTAGCGGCATCTCTTTTCGGAATTCCATATATCGCTCAGCTTCTCCCGCGCCGCGTGGCCTATAACACCGTGGCGTTCCGGGTCGAACCTGACGCAGAAAGAAACCTCCCCCTCCGTGTTTATAGCCATGTGGCCAAGTATCTCTATACAGAACCCCACTTCCGGAATTACCGTCCGCTTAGCGTACTTAAAGCTTCCATCCGGGGAGTGCAGGATTCGCGGGACCAGAAGACAGCCGGTACTCCGGTAAAGAGCGAGGCGCTCCTCGCCTATATCCCCTAGACAGCGTATTATCACCCGAGGAGATGATGCCCCTTTGATCCTCAGGAACTCCTTTAATATCCTGAATTGCTCTTCCCATTCCTCATCTCGCTCGAAAGTAGACAGCGTCACCGTGTCCGCTCGGCCTTTAATGTCATCCGCCCGCTCGACCAGCAGCTTCCCGTTGGTATCGAAACACCTTATCTGTTCCT
>JAKLEK010000317.1 GCA_022703115.1 Elusimicrobiota bacterium | reverse complement strand
GGCCGACGCCATAGTCAACGGCAAGGCGCTGAACATTACCGGAGGTCCGGTGACAATGAGAGAAAGGCGTTTCACCTGCCGGGGCTGCGGGAACGAATGGGGCGTCCCTTTCGGGGCCGCCAGGCCGGATAAGTGCCCGAAATGCGGCGCTTCCGGCCCGCGCCGTTCTCCGGCGGACCTGGGCGCGGCTCATGAACATGGACGCGGTAAATGCTGCGGGAGGTTAAAATGAAGATATGCGTACCGACAGAGAATAATGACGGGCTCGGATCCATGGTGTACGGACATTTCGGCAGCGCGCCGTTCTTCGCTATATGCGACGTGAAGACCGGACAGGTGGAGTTCCTGGATAACGGCAACCAGCATCACGAACATGGCCAATGCAATCCCATGGGCTCGATCTCCGGAAAGGGCGTCTCCGCGATAGTGGTCGGCGGTATAGGCGCCAGGGCGCTCATGCGGCTCAACGCCGAGGGGATAAAGGCCTACCGGGCCCGGCAGGGAACGCTTTCCGAGGCGATAGAACTGTTCAAAAAGAACGGGCTGCCGGAAATAACGCCGGCCGACTCCTGCCGGGAGCATGGCTGCCATTAAGGATATTTCGGCCCGCCTGAGGGAGAAGGCCGCGCGCACGCCCGCCGCGGTGCTTCTGCCCGAGGGCTCGGACGACAGGGTGCGCCAGGCCGCTATTGAAGCGGCCCGGTTCGGAGTATGCCGCCCGGTCCTGATGCTCTCGGCCGATGAGCGGGGAGGTTTCCATGACGCCGGGGTCGAGACGCTAGACCCGTGCGCCGCGGAAATAAAAGAAAAAGGGGCTTCGGTCTGGGCGGCGCGCAGGAAGATCGGGCTTGCGGACGCGCTGCCTTTAATGGAGAACAGACTTAACCTGTGCGCGGCCCTTATCCATTCTTCATGCGCGTCCGCAATGGTGGCGGGCGCGGCTCATTCCACCTCGGAAGTCCTGCGGCCGGTCCTGGAGCTGCGGAAGCTTTATCCCGGCATGCCCCCGGTCGTCAGCTGTTTCCTGATGGAAGTGCCTGATAAATCGTTCGGAGATGCAGGGACGATGGTGTTCGCGGATTGCGGAATGAACCCGGACCCGTCCGAGGCCATGCTGGCGCAGATAGCGGGCGCCGCCGCCGGAGCGGCCAGGGACCTTCTCGGGCTGGAACCCAGAGCGGCGATGCTCTCTTTCTCGACCAAGGGGAGCGCGGAACATCCTTCGGCTCTCAAGGTGAGGCGGGCTCTGGAGATAGCGCGGCGGAAATTCCCGGAACTGGCAATAGACGGCGAACTGCAGGCGGACGCCGCTATCGTTCCATGGATAGGCGAGAAAAAGGCCCCCGGAAGCCGGGTGGCGGGCAGGGCGAACGTGCTCGTATTCCCGGACCTCAACAGCGGGAATATAGCGTATAAGCTGGTGGAGCGGCTGGCAGGGGCGAAGGCCGTCGGTCCGGTAGTGCTCGGCCTGACGCCTCCGGCCAATGACCTGTCGCGAGGTTGTTCCGTGGACGACATAGTCGACATGTGCGCTGTCGCGTCCATCCAGGCCGCGGCGAGCGGAAAAAAGACCGGGGAGGTGTAGTCATGCCGGAAAAGAAGATGGGGTTGGAGGAAGCCGCCGGGAAATACTCCGGGCGGCTCAATGATCCGGACGCTTCCGCGAGCGTGACCGGCGCATGCGGCGATTCGATGGAGTTTTATCTGTCCATCAAAGATGGGCGGATAATGGACGTCAAATTCCACGCGGACGGCTGCGGCTTCACAACGGCCTGCGGGGCCATAGCGGCGTTCCACGCCGACGGCCGCCTTATCGAGGAGGCCATGTTCGTCTCGCCCGGCCTGATACTCAAGGCCCTTGGTTCCAATGTTCCGGCCGATCACCGGCACTGCGCGATACTGGCGGCCATAGCCCTGCAAAAGGCCATAGCGGACCATCTGCTGAAACACTGACAACCCATCCGCTCCAGCAAGGCC
>JAKLEK010000316.1 GCA_022703115.1 Elusimicrobiota bacterium | reverse complement strand
CGAGAAGTACGAGGAGCACCACCGCCTGAAAATTAGCGATGAAGCCCTCGAATCCGCTGCGAAACTCAGCGCGCGCTACGTTACCGACCGCTTCCTGCCGGACAAAGCCATTGACCTCATAGACGAAGCGGCCTCCAGCCTGCGCATCGAGATCGACTCGCTGCCTTCGGAAATAGACCAGTTGGAGCGAAGGACCGTGCAGCTGGAGATCGAACGGCAGGCCCTCAGGAAAGAGACCGACGACGTTTCCCGCGCAAGGCTGAAAGGCCTTGAAAAGGAGCTGGCAGGCCTGCGGGAAGAGGCCGACGGGCTGAAACTGCGCTGGAAAGCCGAGAAGGACGCGATAGCCCGCATACGCGGCCTTAAGGCGCGCATGGAAGAACTGCGCAACGAGGAAATCTCGGCCAGACGGCGCGGAGACCTGGACAAAGCCGCGGAGGTGCAGTACGGACGCCTGCCGTCTTTACAGAAGGAACTGGACGCCGCCAACGCGGACCTCGCCAGGACGCAGGAACGCGGCAGCATGTTGAAGGAAGAAGTGGACGAGGAGGACATTGCCCGGATAGTCTCGAAATGGACCGGCATACCGGTCAGCCGGATGATGGAGGGCGAGATAGCGAAACTGGTGCGTATGGAGGATGAACTCCGGACACGCGTTGTGGGACAGGAGGAAGCGCTGTCGCTGGTATCCAACGCCGTACGCAGAAGCCGGGCCGGCATATCGGAAGCCGCGCGCCCCATAGGCAGCTTCATCTTCCTGGGCCCGACCGGAGTGGGCAAGACCGAGCTCGCGCGGTCCCTGGCGTCCTTCCTTTTCGACGATGAGAAAGCGATGGTCCGCGTCGACATGTCGGAATACATGGAGAAGCATTCCGTGGCCCGCCTGATAGGCGCCCCTCCGGGCTACGTGGGCTACGAGGAAGGGGGACAGTTGACCGAGCATGTGCGCAGGCGGCCGTATTCGGTCCTGCTCTTCGACGAGATAGAGAAGGCGCATCCGGACGTGTTCAACGTCCTGCTGCAGGTCCTGGACGAAGGCCGCCTGACCGACGGGAAGGGCCGCACGGTGGATTTCCGAAATACGCTTATCATCATGACCTCGAACATCGCCTCGCGCCTCATACTTGAGCACGCCGGCAGGTCGCAGGAAAAGGTCAGGGAGGCGGCGGAAGCCAGCCTTCTGGAGCATTTCCGCCCGGAATTCATCAACAGGATAGACGAGACGGTGATCTTCAGGGCGCTGGGCAAAGAGGAGATATCGAAGATCATCGACATGCAGTTCTCACGACTGGCCGGAACGCTGCTGGAGCGCGGGATAGAACTGACGCTGGACAAGTCGGCAAGGGACACGCTGCTGCGGGAAGGCTACGACCCGCAGTTCGGCGCGAGACCGATGAAGCGGGCACTGCAGCGCCTGCTGCAGGACCCTCTGGCGCTGA
Source organism: Elusimicrobiota bacterium (assembly GCA_022703115.1). Lineage (GTDB taxonomy): Bacteria > Elusimicrobiota > Elusimicrobia > Elusimicrobiales > UBA9959 > YA12-FULL-51-18. The sequence goes on along the minus strand of JAKLEK010000316.1, from coordinate 540 downwards.
AAATGCTGCAGGGGGGGATAAAGCAGGGAGACAAGGTAACGGTAAGGGCCGGCCGGGAAGGGATGGAATTCCAGCGCTCGCCCGCGGCCGCCGCTCCAGGGAGAGAATGATATTCCGTCAGGACCTGAGCACCCTCGTCCCGGCGATGGAATCGTGCCATGTCTTTCCGTCCCTGGTGAAGACACCCCAGAAATAGCCCAGACCGGCGGCGCCGGACGAGATCAGCGAGAAAAAAGCTCGCAGGAACGCCTTGTCCGCGGCCGGCTTTTCGCCGGTGGCCAGGTCCGCCACCCTTATCTTCATCAACATCTTGCCCGGTGTCGCTCCGAAGCGCCAGACCAGAACCGCGCAGTAAAGAGCCCACAGCAGCATCCTGACCGATATCCCGGAAAACGAGGACCTCTCCTTAACTGTTTTCTCAACGGCCCGCCGCCCCGCTTCGCGGAACTTCTCCTTCCCGGCGGACGCTCCGGCGGCCAGAACCGACAGACCATTATCGTCCAGCCGGCGGGTCTTGCCGTCCCCTACCCGCAAGGATAT
>JAKLEK010000315.1 GCA_022703115.1 Elusimicrobiota bacterium | reverse complement strand
CTGCCGCTGACCGACGGCCACCGCTACGAGGCTTCCGCGCGTTCTTCCGACACCGCCGGGGATTATTCCGCCTCCTTCTCCACTTGCTCTTTTACTTACGACGCGTCTCCGCCGCTGCTTTCGCTTACGCATCCCGCTGACGGCGCCGCAGTCTATTCGGCCAACTACCTGAGCGGGTCGGTCGCCGATTCGACCAGCGGCGTACAGTCGGTGGAGGCCGCCATAAAACGGGTTTCGGACGGCAGATGGTGGGACCCCTCCCAATCCGACTGGGTCGGCGCGGCGGCCGCGATACCGGCGGGGAACACTCCCGCCTGGACCTATACTTTCAGCGGCAGGCTGGCCGCCTCCCTTTCCGACGGGGGGACTTATTACTGGACCGCCCGCGGGACGGATAAGGCCCTTCCGGCCAATACCGGGGAGTTCGGCGTCTATGGGGCGACGTTCACGTACTACGACACCCAGCCACCTGGCGCCGTTACCGATCTGGCCGCCGGCCAGGGTGTGAGCCCGGGGAGCGCCTTCCTGACCTGGAGCGCGCCGTCCGACGACGGGCTGGCCGGGTATCTGCTCAGCGGTTCTTTCGCGGTGCAATATTCCCTTTCCGCGGAAACCGCCTTCTCTACGGCTTCCGCCGTTATAGTCAGCACCGGCGGCCTCAGCGCCGGGTCACGTTCCGGGTACGGTATTATCGGGCTTACTCCGGACACGACCTACTATTTCGCGCTGTGGACCCGGGACGACGCCGGGAACTGGTCGGCCGTTTCCAATATCGCGGGCGGCCGCGCTTCCCGGTCCGACGTCGGCGCGATAAGCGGGGCCCTGACCCAGGCCTCCAGCCAGCCCATCCAGGGCGTGGTGGTGGAAGCCTTCGCCTCGTCAGGGGACCTGAAAGCTTCCGATAATACCGATCCCGAGGGGAAGTACTCTCTGAACGACCTTCCGGCCGGAAAGTATACGCTCAAGGCCACCTGGTCGGCCAACGATATCACAAGTTCCGTTTCCAAGAGCGGCGTTGACTGCGGGGCTTCCGGGGTCAACTTCCAGCTCAGCGTCTCCTACCAGCTGGCCGTGGTATCCGGCGTAATTCCGTCCGCCTACCGGACGGCCGAGCGTTACAGGATGTCGGCGCTGGCGGCGCAGAACGCGCGGCAGTACGTGGAGCTTTTCCAGAGAGGGCGCCGCATCGCGGTCGCCTACGCCGACGACAAGGGCAGGTTCACGCTGGCGAATTTGCTGCCCGGGACCTACGGGATCAGGCTTTTCAACGGCCGGGAGTTCACGGAAATGGATTCCGTCCGGCTGAGCGAGGGGGAGAGGCTGGAGTACTCCCCGAAATGGGCGCTTCTGAACAAGGAGGCCGTCTACGCCTATCCCAATCCGGCCAGGAACGAGGTCAGCCTTCATTTCGAGACAAATTTCGAGGACTTCGTTGCGGAAATAGCCGTTTTCGACGTGGGCGGCCGGCTGGTGAAGAAATTCTCCAATTCCGAACTGCAGCGCAACTACGACGCGCCCGGCTCCGGCAAGCACCGCGGCTACTGGCCGCTTAAGGGGGATAACGTGGCCTCGGGGGTCTATATCTGGGTCCTGAACATAAAGAACCCGCTCACCGAGGAACGAGAACGCGTCATCAAGAAATTCGCGATAATACGTTAACTTTTAATTAATAAGCGTCATGTATACTTATTTCGAATATATCCGGTCCAGAAAGCCGCCCGGTAATACTGGGGGGCGTGAGCCTGTTCTTCTTATGCGCAAAATGCGATATATAGCGCTGCTCTGCCTGCTTTTGCCCGTGGCGCCGTTGCGCGCCGAGGACTCCGCTAGTCTGCAGTTCAGTGTCGCCGCCCCTGACCCTGTAATGGCGGGGGAGACCGTTAAATTCCAGACCCTCGCCGTAAATACCGGTTCCACCCGCTGGGAAAAAGGCTCCTATTACTGGGTCGCGGAGGTGTATACGATAGAAGGCGAGGAGCCCAAA
>JAKLEK010000314.1 GCA_022703115.1 Elusimicrobiota bacterium | reverse complement strand
ATTATACAAATTTTTCCTGCTGTAACGCTCAGTCATTCCGGGGGCTGGTAGGCTATTAGGCTGGTACGTCATACGGGAATATTTTGCTAAAATAGGCACATGGCCTCTTCTCTTGAGTACTATCAGTGCATACTCGATAATCTGACCGGCGGTCTGATAAGCGTGGACATGTCCGGCAAGGTCATCTATGTGAACCCGATGGCCGGCAAGATCCTTCATTGGGATGAGGCGCATAACTGCATGGGCTGCCATTACGCTGAGGCCTTCGAAGGGTTCGAAGCCCTCAAGGGCGTAATAAAAGAGGCGCTTGAGACCGGAAAGACGGTGCGTCGGGCGGAAATATCCATAATGCACGCCAATGTCCCGCTGATAATCGGCTACAGCACCACGCACGTAAAGAACCACGCAGGGAAGTCGCTGGGCGTGACCGTTATCTTTCAGGATATATCCTTCGTGAGCGGTAAAAAATAATATGAGCAAAAAAAAGAAAAACCGGGAATTAGCGCTCGAGGGGCAGCAGGTCCAGACGCCGCCGGCGGAAACGCAGCCGGCAGAAGTTCCGCAGCAGGCCGCGACGGCGGCAGCGGACGGCGCCGCGGTGGAGCGGCCCCGCTCGGACCGGCGGTACTTTTTCGTTTTCTGGAGCATAATAGTCGCGGCGCTGGCCGCTTCCTGGATCCTTGCGGCCGCGATGCCCAACGTCCATGAATCCATAATAGAGCGCTGGATAATGGGTGCGATGGCGGTCTCTCTCGCGATCTTCCTCATAGTATTCAAGTAATGGCGGAGTACATAGATTATTATTCGGTGCTAGGGGTGCCGAAGTCGGCTTCGGAAGCTGAGATCAAATCGGCTTACCGCAAGCTGGCGATGAAGTTCCATCCCGACCGGAATCCCGGCAACAAAGAGGCCGAAGCCAGGTTCAAGAGCATTAACGAGGCGAACGAAGTCCTCTCCGATCCGAAAAAGCGCCAGACCTACGATCAGCTTGGAAGCGACTGGGCCAAGGGCCCGGGTTTCACCCCCCCGCCGTCCGGAGGACGGGGCGGGGGCGGGTTCTCGTACGGCTCATACGGCGGCGAGAGCGGAGAGGATTTCGGGCAGTTCGGGGATTTCAGCGATTTTTTCCGTTCAATTTTCGGCGGGGCGGGCGCCGGAGGCTTCCGGCAGGCCGGCGGGCGCGAGGACCTTTCAGGGATGTTCGGCGGGGGCGCCGAGGATATGGAATCGGACCTGCACCTGCCGCTTGCGGACGTGCTGCGCGGCGGGGAGCAGTCGTTCGCTTTCTCATATCGGGCGCCTTGCGCCGAGTGCGGGGGCCGCGGCAGGCAGCGGAACAAGGTCTGTTCGGCGTGCCGCGGCGCCGGGAACGTGGCCGAGACCAAGAAGGTGAGGGTGAATCTGCCCCGGGGTATCCGCAACGGGACGCGGATACGGCTTAAAGACCAGGGGCGCCGGTCGCCTTCGGGGCGCTCGGGGGACCTCTATCTCAATATCCATATAGATCCGGACGCGGATTTCGCGGTCAGGGGCGACGATCTGGAGACTTCGGTGCATGTCATGCCGTGGGACGCGGCGCTCGGGGCGGAGATAACGGTGCCGGCGCTGGACGGGGCTTTGAAGATAAAGCTGCCTCCTCTTTCCCGGGCCGGCAGACGTATGCGCATCCCGGGCCGTGGTCTTCCCAAGAGCGACGGAGGCCGCGGGGACCTGTACGCGGTCGTAGTAATAGATATCCCCCCTTCCCTCACCGCCCGCCAGTCCGACCTCTTCAAAAAACTGAAAGAAACCCGCTGATCCTCCCCTGTGATATAAACCCGGAGTCAGTAGTCGTCAGTAGTCCCCGCCCGCCCTCCGCCCGGAGCTCCGTCGTCCCTCGGCTGGTTATCCCGGGTTTGCTGGGCTGACGGGGGGCACAGGGGTCGAAGGGCACGCTACTAGGCTATGCCTGTGCCGTAACAGACGCTATGCGTCTCAGACGGCC
>JAKLEK010000313.1 GCA_022703115.1 Elusimicrobiota bacterium | reverse complement strand
GAAGGGCGAGGTGGACCGTCTCTGCGAGGCGCTGATCGCCATCGCCGACGAGGCGGCGAAGGTGGAAAAGGGCGAATGGCCGGCGGATGACAACCCGCTGGTGAACGCCCCGCACACGGCCGCCGAAGCGCTGGCCGGCTACGCCGCCAGGAAGGGCCTGACCCCGGACTACATCATGCCCCGCATGGACGAACCGGAGGTCTTCATAGAGGAGGCCGTGGCGGTGGGCCTGAAAGCCATAGAGCAGGGAGTGGCCGCGGAGAAACTGACCCGCGAGGAACTGCGCAAGAGCGCGGAGTTCCATATAGGCAGGGCCATGAAGGACCGCGACGTGCGTCAGAAGGAAGGTATAGTTAAACTGCCCAAGTAGTAGTAGTTAGGCGCGGTCGGCGGGAATGTGAAGGCCCGGGCTTGGAGCCCGGGCCTTTTCCTTTACCTCTTCAGGATTCGCTTGAATTCCCTGGTCAGGGCCGGCACCACGTCCATGACGTCCCCGACTATACCATAGGTGGCCACTTTGAAGATCGGGGCCTCGGGGTCCTTGTTGACCGCGACGATGATATTCGAGGACTGCATGCCGATCAGGTGTTGTATCTGGCCGGAGATGCCGCAGGCTATGTAGATCTTAGGGCATACGGTCTTTCCGGTCTGTCCGACCTGATGCGAATAGGGTATCCAGTCGGAATCCACGGCCGCCCTGGAGGCTCCGAGGGCCGCGTTCAGCACCTTGGCAAGGTCCTGCAGGACGGAGAAATTCCCGGGAGAGCCCATCCCGCGCCCTCCGGCAACTATTATGTCCGCTTCGGCGAGGTTCACGGTCTCCTCTATCTCGGCTATCACGTCTATGAGGCGCGTGCGGGACCTGAAGACCTCTTCCGTATAATCCTTGCGGACGATCTCGGCCTTGTGCCCTTTGCGCGTCGGGGCTTCTTTCATGACCTTATGCCGGACCGTGGCCATCTGGGGCCGGTGGTTCGGGGTTATGATGGTGGCCATTATGTTGCCGCCGAACGCCGGTCTGGTCTGGAGGAGCAGCCTTTCCTTTTCGTCGATCTCGAGGGCGGTGCAGTCCGCCGTCAGTCCGGCGTCTATCCGTACGGCGACCCGGGAGACCAGGCTCCTGCCGATGGTGGTGGCCCCGCAAAGTATTATCTCGGGCCTGTATTCCAGGGCCAGCTTCACCAGGACTTCGGTGTAGGGATCGTCCTGGTACGAACCGAGGGATGGATGGTCGACCAGATATACGCGGTCGGCGCCGCGCTCGGAAAGTTCGCCCGCGAGCGGTTCCACCCCGTGTCCGAGTAGGACGGCGCAGAGCCTTACGCCCAGCCTGTCGGCCAGCTTGCGCCCCTCGCCCAGAAGTTCGAAAGAGATGGATTGGATCACGCCTTTCTTCTGTTCGCAGAAGACCCAGACGTCCTTGTAGGCGGACAGGTCCTTTTTCGCGCCCTCGTCCTTTTTGAGCTCGATAGCCGAGAATTTGCAGGCGCTCACGCAGGCGCCGCAGAGCGTGCAGACCGCCATGTCGATAACGGCCTTACGGTCCGACATGCGTATGGCACCGAAGGGGCAGGCCTTCACGCAGAGGGTGCAGCCGGTGCATTTGTCCAGGAATATGGTTATGGAGCCCGCCATTTATATCACCGAGCCTTTCAGGAGTTCGGCCAGTTCCCGGGCCGTGTCCTGCACGTCGCCTTTAAGCATCTCTCCCCCTTTACGGGGCTGAGGCGTGAATATCCGGACCACCCTGGTCGGCGACCCGTCCAGTCCCAGCAGCTTCGGGTCGGCTTCTATATCCTCGGCGTTCCATTTCATGGGCTTGGCCGATTTGGCCTTCATCATTCCCCTCAACGAGGGCAGACGCGGGGTGTTTATCTCCTTCACCACGGTCAGCACGCAGGGGACCGGGGTCTCCACTACGTCGTAGCCTTCTTCCGTCATTCTGTGGACCTTAGCGGAAGAGGCCGATATCTCCTCGATCTTCTT
>JAKLEK010000312.1 GCA_022703115.1 Elusimicrobiota bacterium | reverse complement strand
GGTTCCCCCTCCCTGTAGCCGCAGGCCCGCTCGGTATTCTCATAGCATTTGTCGGTGGTCACGTTGAGGAACGCCCTGAGGGACGGACATTTTCTGGCGGCCTCGAACAGATTGACCGTGCCCATCACGTTCGTCTCGTACGTCGCTCTCGGCGTCCTGTACGATTCCCTCAATATCGCCTGGGCGGCCATATGGATTATTATCTCCGGCCCGGCCGCGCTGACCGCCGACTCCAGCCGGCCGGCGTCGCGCACATCTCCGGTAATTGAGCGCATTTTCCGGTCGAGACGGCACAATCGGAACAGCGAAGGGTCCGTCGGGGGTTTGAGGGCGTATCCGGTGACCTTCGCGCCGAGGGCGGTCAGCCATATGGACAGCCAGGACCCTTTGAACCCGGTATGCCCCGTAAGGAACACCCTCTTGCCTTTCCAGAACCCGGCCATGCGGCCGCAATATCCGTTCATTTTCATCTCCCGGCGCCTAGACGCAGGCCGTCTCACTTCCACACTTTCCACGGAGCGGTCTTGTTGCCCCAGTGGGTCTCCAGTTCGATCTTATCGCGCAGCGTGTCCATGCATTTCCAGAAACCGGTGTGCTTATAGGCTATCAGCTGCCCGGCGCGGGCTATGGCTTCCAGCGGCTTATGCTCCCAGACCGTGGAGTCGTCCTCTATATGGCGCAGGAGTTCCGGCTCCAGAACGAAGAACCCGCCGTTGACCCAGGCCCCGTCTCCGTGGGGCTTCTCATAGAACGAAGAGACGCGTCCGCCCTTCTTCAGGTCCAGCGCGCCGAACCGTCCGGAAGGCTGCACCGCCGTCACCGTCGCCGGCTTGCCGTGCGCGCGGTGAAAAGCGAGCAGGTCCTTTATGTTCACGTCCGCTACACCGTCGCCGTAAGTGAGCATGAACGTCTTTCCGCCCAGGTACTTCTCCACGCGCTTAAGCCTGCCGCCGGTCATGGTGTTCAGGCCGGTATCCACCAGCGTGACCTTCCAGGGCTCGGCCTTGCCGTGATGTACCTGCATCCTGTTGTTCTTCATGTCTATGGTGACGTCCGCCTGATGCAGGAAGTAGTTGGCGAAATATTCCTTTATCACGTAGCCCTTGTAGCCGAGGCAGAGCACGAAATCGTTGAAACCGTAGTGGGAATAGATCTTCATGATATGCCACAACAGCGGCCGCTCGCCTATCCCGACCATCGGCTTCGGCTTGACGTCGGTCTCTTCGCTCAACCGCGTTCCCATTCCGCCGGCAAGTATCACGACTTTCATGGCTTCACCTCTTTTTTCTTTTCACCGGTATACGGACGCGGGAACGCGGACGCCCCGGCAGGGCGCGTTCCCCGTCGAGCCGGATTATATCGTCCTCGCCCACGTACTCTCCGTTCTGCACTTCTATCAGCTCCAGAGTCACCCTGCCCGGGTTCTCCAGGCGATGGAATGCGGACTTCGGGACGTAACTGCTCTCGTTCTCGTGCAGCAGGCTTTCTTTCCCGTCTATCATGACCCTGGCCGCGCCTTTGACCACGACCCAGTGCTCGGAGCGGTGATGATGCCTCTGAAGGCTTACTTTCCCCCCCGGCTTGATCTTTATCCTCTTGATCCTGTAGCGCGGACCCTCGTCCAGCACGGAGTAATTGCCCCACGGACGGTAGGCCGTGGTATGCTCCGCCACCTCGACCCTCCTGCGGCTCTTCAGCAGGTCCACCACGTCCTTGACCCTCTGCGCCGAACCGCGTTTCATGAGCAGCAGCGCGTCATCGGTATCCACGACTATGATGTCCCGCACCCCCACGGCGGAGATAAGTCTCTTCCCCCCCACGATGATGGAGTTCCTGGTATCCATGTCTATCACGTCGCCTATCCGGATGTTCCCGTCCCGGTCCTCGTCCGCTATCTCCGGCAGGGAATCCCAGGACCCCAGGTCGGACCAGGAGAGGCTCAGGGGTATGACCGCGGCTTTGGGCGACCGCTCCATGACGGCGTAATCCAGGGAG
>JAKLEK010000311.1:239-1998 GCA_022703115.1 Elusimicrobiota bacterium | reverse complement strand
CAGCGGGTTGCTGTAGGTTCCGGCGACCGACTTCCGGGGCGTCGGGCCCGCGCAGGCGCCCGCTATAAGCAGTATTCCGGCGAAACAGGCCGCCGCTCTGATCTGGTTCTTCATGATATCGCTCCTCTCCATCCGGGCATAAGCTCTTTTCCGGCCCCGGGCCGCTTGGGAACGCCCTAGCGGTATTATAACTATCGGGTCGCCTGTCCGGCAAACACGGCCGGGGAGACGACGGGTTATTCCTTGCCTGGATCCAGGTCTATCTTCCGGGTTATATACCTGGTGTAGTCCGGTTCCTGACGCTGATAACTGCCGCTCATCAGCGGGGATGAGATCATGAAGTCGGCGGTCGCCCTGTTGCAGGCTATCGGCACGTTCCAGACCACGGCTATCCTGAGCAGCGCCTTGACGTCCGGGTCGTGCGGATGCGGCTCCAGCGGGTCCCAGAAGAATATGAGGCAGTCTATCTCGCCGTCTACTATCTTGGCCCCCATCTGCTGGTCCCCGCCGAGGGGGCCGCTCTGCATTTTAACCACCGGCACGCCGAGTTCCTTTTCCAGTATCTCGCCGGTCGTGCCGGTGGCGTAGAGGCGGTGTTTCAGCAGCGATCCCTTGTTGAAATTGGCCCACTCCAGTATGTCCTTCTTCTTGTTGTCGTGGGCCACCACGCCTATCCGCCTTTTCGCGCCCGTTCTCGCCGCGTTCTTCTGATTGTCAGCCATTATATCCGGCCTCCATTCCACTTCCCTTCCCCGGGCGCGACGCCCGGGGCCGATTAATCTTCCGTCCGCCGCTTTTCCGGGGTCAGTCTCAGCGCGCAGCCGCCGGCGGGCGCCAGCTTTACCCTCAGCGTGCCGGGGGATACGGCCGTGCCCCCGGTTATTTCCAGGTCCTCCGGCGCGGAGGCGGCTTTCCCGCCGTCGCAGTAGTACCGGACGACGTATTTCCCGGCCGGAAGCGGACCCAGCGGGATATCTATGGTCCTGGCCGAACGGTCGGTCGCGCACCCTACGTACCATTCATCGCCTTTTCGCCGCGCTATGACCAGGTATCCGCCGAAGTCCGCGGCCAGCACCCGCGTATCGTCCCAGAAGACGGGTACTTCGCGGATGAAACGGAAAGCCGGGCGCCCTTCGTAGGCGGAAGGGTAGTCCGCCAGCATGGGCAGGGGGTTCTCGTAAAGCACGTATGAGGCCAGTTGCCTCGCCAGCGTGCCGATCGTCATGGGCGAGATGTTGCGCGGGAAATATTTTTCCTGGACCACCGGATGGAAGGATCCCTGGTGAACGTCCAGCGGGCCCGCTATCATGCGCACGAACAGCGTAAGCAGTTCATGCTCCGGGGTGCTGCCTGTAGGGTCCCATTTGTTGTACTCGGTGCCCAGCACTCCCTCGAAACTGAGCAGATTGGGGTACGTGCGCTGGACCCCGGTTGGCTTATATATGCCGTGAAAATTGACGGAAAGACGGTGTTTCGCCGCCTCCTTCACGACCTTCTGCACGAAACGGACGCGCTCCTGGGAGTCGCCGTTCACGAAATCGATCATGATCCCGGAAACGCCCCGCCGCTCGTAAGCGGCGAAGGTCCGCTCCATGTCCTTTTCCAGTCCCTGCCAGTGCAGCCATATCCGTATCTGTACGCCTTTTTCCCCGGCGTAGGCGAATACTTTATCCAGGTCCAGGTTCGGGTTCGCTTTCGTGACGTCCTGGCCAGCGTAGCCTATCGGCCCGCCGTACCAGGCCTCATCGTTCGTCCCGTC
>JAKLEK010000311.1:0-229 GCA_022703115.1 Elusimicrobiota bacterium | reverse complement strand
CGTTCTCAGCCGCGAAGTCGATATAGCGCAGTATGGTCGGAGTATTAACGCCGGGGACGAAGGTTCGGGCTTCCGGCATATGATAACCGTTCCACCAGCCGAAGACAACCTTGCCGGGCCGTATCCAGGACGTGTCTTCCAGCGCCGAAGGCGGGTTCAGGACATATATCAGGTCCGATTCCAGAAGTCCTTCCGGTCCCGGAGTTATCATGATGACCCGCCAGGGAGA
>JAKLEK010000310.1 GCA_022703115.1 Elusimicrobiota bacterium | reverse complement strand
CCATGATACGGGCCGGAGAGGTGGGCGGCATCCTGGACACCATACTCGAAAGGCTTTCCGGCTTCCTCGAATCGGCGGAGGCCCTGAAGGCCAAGGTCAAGAGCGCGATGATGTATCCGATGATCGTCGGCGGCGCCGCGATCCTGATAACCGCGTTCCTGATGGTGTTCATAATACCGATCTTCAAGGATATCTTCTCCAGTTTCGGTTCCGATCTTCCCGGCCCCACCAAGGTCGTGGTCGGCATATCGGATTTCATGCGCGGCAACTTCCTTTATATCGTCGGCGCGGTCGGCGCCTTGTTCTGGGGGGGGAAGCGATACGCCAGGACCGAGCAGGGGACCAGAAAGCTGGACGCGATAGCCCTGGACCTTCCGGTGTTCGGCATACTGCTGAAGAAGGTCGCCATCGCCAAGTTCACCAGGACCCTGGGCACCCTGGTGCGGTCCGGCGTCCCCATCCTGCAGGGACTGGATACCGTGGCCAAGACCTCAGGCAATAAGATAATCGAAGAGGTCATCTTCAAGAGCAGGGACTCCATCAAGGAAGGCGGCCGTATCTCCGACCCGCTCAGGAAGGCCAACGTCTTTCCGCCCATGGTCATACAGATGATCAGCGTCGGAGAGGAGACCGGCGGCCTCGACGCCATGCTCATCAAGATCGCCGACTTCTACGACCAGGAAGTGGATACGGCGGTCAAGGGCCTCACTTCCATGATAGAGCCGCTGATCATGGTCTTCATGGGCATAGTTATCGGCGGGATCGTCATAGCGATGTTCATGCCGATGCTCAACATGAGCTCCCTGGCCGAAAAATAGCCGCGTTCACCCCCGTTCGCCCAGGGCCTTTGGGCCCTTGTGTTCCTGGGTACTCCGCTCCTTGACAAAGAGCGAAGCGCCTCTTAAACTATGATATCCGAGAAAGCGCGGAACATGGAGACCTTATGAAGATCAAGATCACAGCCGCTTTGGTAGTCCTGCTGGCGGCCGCCGCTGCGATTTCGACGGCCCGCAGAAGCCCGGCCGACCGTCCCGGCGACCTGCGGGACGCTCCCTCCGATTGGGCCAGGAGCGAAGGGCCGGCCGATATCCCGGACGTCTCTTCCCCCTCGCCTGTCGCCTCAAAGGGGACGTCCGGACCGGAAGAGGGAACGCCCTGCTATATGGGCGAGGAGCCCTGTTCCAGACTGACCAGTTTCTATATAGTGAGGAAACTGACCCTGAAGTACGGGGGCAACTGCTCCAAGCTCCCCATCAGGCTGACCAGCAGCCCTCCCGGCGAGGTGGACTGGTGCAACAAGCTGAAGAAGCTTTACGACAAGCCCGACTACCTTCCGAGCGAACTCGAGGAGATGTGCGAAAAGGTGCACTCCAACGAGAATATGACGTCCGGGGACCGGTTCCTGGACAGGATACCGGGCGCCAATGTGCTGGTGCGGGAGTCCATGAAGGCGAGCAAGGCCAACTGCAAGACCGTTTCCGGGACGCGCTCCTGGTATGACTCCAAGCTGGAGGTCCACTACTACGACAAGCCCGAACAGGTCGTGGCCAGCGACGACCATATGCCGGTCAACGCCGTTCCCACCGGCTACAACAGCAAAATGATCACCTACGTGGGGAACACGCTGGATAACAAGATGACCCTCCAGATCGTCTGCGAGCGTAAAAAGGACGCCTGGCGGATCGCCCACATGTCCATGATCTCCCCTGATTCCGGCGGCTCGGCTCTGGGGCTGGGCGTCAACTTCATGTTCCTGGGGCTGGAACTGGATCCCGGAGAATCCGGCAACTCCTCTTCCGTACAGCAGGTCCCGGTACAGGGCTATTACTGCGGCGGAAGCATGGACACGCAGCCTTTGCCGGGGCGGTGACCGTTCCGGGGAAGACTTCAGGGGCTGTGACGCGGCGGCTGGGAATCCCCAGCCGCCGCGTTCTTTCCAGGGAGCCGGCCGTCTTTCGCGGCGTCTTTCTCCCTAAGGAGAAGCTTGAGTTTTCCCCGAGTTCCGCCCGG
>JAKLEK010000031.1 GCA_022703115.1 Elusimicrobiota bacterium | reverse complement strand
CCGGCGGGACCATCCTCTTCGCCGCCCACAAGGACATAGAAGGGATAGCGATGGACCGGGAGGTCATGCGGCTGCGCGACATGTTCTCGCAGAAGTTCGCGGAACTCGTGTACAACGGTTTCTGGTTCAGCCCGGAGATGGACTTCCTGCGCTCCGCGATCGACAAGAGCCAGGAGGCCATAGACGGCAAGGTCACCCTGAAACTATACAAGGGCAACGTCATGGTCACCGGAAGGGAGAGCCCGAGCTCTCTCTACGACAAGGACCTTTCCAGCATGGACATCGAGGGCGGGTTCGACCAGAAGGACTCCGCCGGATTCATCCGGATACATGCCACGAGGCTCATGGCCCATAACGCCATCATGAATAAACACGGCGGAAGAAAATGAAGCTCTGGGACAAGGGCTACGAGCTCGACAGGGAAATAGAGTCCTACACGGTCGGGGACGACTACCTGCTCGACCGCCGGCTCGTCCCGCACGACTGCGCGGCCTCCCTGGCCCACGCCAGGATGCTGCGCCGGATGGGGCTGCTGACCGCCCGCGAACTGGCCGCGCTCTCCCGCAGCCTGAAAGGCATCTCGCGCGACGCGGCGGAAGGCTCCTTCACCGTGCGGAAAGAGGACGAGGACTGCCACACCGCGATCGAGAACCGCCTGGTCGCGGAATGCGGTGAGGCGGGCAAGAAGATACACACGGCCAGGTCCCGCAACGACCAGGTCCTTACCGCTCTGCGCCTTTACGAGAAAGACAGCCTGAACGAGGTCCGCAAAGAGCTTGACCGTCTCGCCGGCGCCCTGAGCTCCGTCAGGAAGAAGCAGGGCCGCGTTCCGCTGCCGGGCTATACCCACATGCGCCGCGCCATGCCCACCACCGTCGGAGAGTGGCTGGGCTGCTTCATCGATTCGGCCAGTGACAATTCCATGTTCGCCGGGTTCGTGACGAAGCTCATCGACCAGTCCCCGCTCGGCACAGCGGCCGGCTACGGGGTGCCGGTCCTGAAGATAGACAGGAGTTTCACCGCCCGGGCCATGGGCTTCGCTAAACCGATGCGCAACCCGATATATGCCCAGATGAGCAGGAGCAAGTTCGAGGCCACCATAGCCCATCTCTGCTCCCAGGTGATGTTCGACCTGAACAAGATGGCCTCTGATCTCATAATGTACAGCATGCCGGAATTCGGCTTCGTCGTTCTCCCGGACGCCTTCTGCACCGGCAGTTCGATCATGCCGCAGAAGAAGAACCCGGACGTGCTGGAGCTGGTACGCGGCAGGTATCACGCCGTGCTCGGCGAGGAATTCAAGATAAAAAGCCTGGCCGGCAACCTCATCTCCGGCTATAACCGGGACATACAGCTGTCCAAAGGGCCCCTTTTCTCCTGTCTGGACTCCGTTCTGGATTCGCTGGGCATCATGTCCGTAGTGGCCGCCGGGCTGAGGTTCGAAAAGAAGAACTGCGTCCTGGCCCCGGAGCTCTTCGCGACGGAGGAAGTTTACGAGCTGGTCAAGCGCGGCGTCCCCTTCAGGGACGCGTACAGGAAAGTAGCCGCCAGGTTCGCATAATGAAAATGGAAAGATCGCCGGTTACCGGCCAGCAGCCAGGCTGCGACGCGGAGCATTCCGCCGGAGGCGTCGTCTCCGAAGGCGGGAAGGTGCTTCTTATACGGGTGCGCAATCTGGAAGGCGCCGAGGTCTGGACCTTCCCTAAAGGACACCTGGAAGCGGGCGAGACCCCGGAAGCCGCCGCCGTGAGGGAAGTGGCCGAAGAGACCGGTTACGACTGCGAGATAACCGGGAAGCTCTTTACGGCGGAATATTCATTCCTGAGGAACGGCAGGCGCGTGCGCAAGGACGTGCGCTGGTACCGCATGGAGCGCCGCGGCGGCGACGGCGTGCCCAGGACCCCGGACGAGATAGTGGACATGAAATGGGCTTCCATGGAAGAGGCCCGGGCGGTCCTTTCCTACCCGAGCGACCTCAAGCTCATCGAGATATTCGCGCGGCCCTGAGCGCGCGGCGGCGGTCAAAACCCAAGGGACGCCCGGAGCCCTTCCGGACCGGGGCGCAGACCGGACGGATTAAAAAGCGAGTCCCAGAAAATGAACTGCAGCCGGCGGTTCAGCCCCGAATAGGAGCGCAGGGCCGCGGCGGAACGTTCCCAGGCCGCGGCGCGCGCCAGCAGCGCTCCGGCATCCCCTCTTCCGCCGGCCAGGTCCGCGGCGGCTTCCATCCCATCGTCCAGCGCGGCGGCCGCGGCCGACATGGTCCCGGCGGCGCGCACGTACCCCGACAAGGGGTGGGCCAGGGACAGATACCGGAACATCAGGGCGTCCAGGACGCAGGAAAACACCCGGCCTTCCGCGTCGGTCTTCACTCTGAACAGGCGGCCGTGGATGAACGCCCCGAGGGCCCACAGGTCGGCCTTTTTTTCCAGTTCGTATAGACGGCGTTCCGCCCCGTAGGGGCCGTCCCGGTCCGCGCCGATCTCCGCCAGAAAGGCGGAGAAGCCCCGCCTGAGATCTAGCCCCTCCGAACGCAGGGCCTGTCCGCCGGGGGCCGCGGCGGCGAGACGGGGCAGGGCCTTATCCAGCCGCCTGACTGCGGCCAGGGCCTCCAGCTCGTAAAGGTTCCGCCTGAAAGCCCGCCGCATCGTCTCCACCCGGCCGGCCTGCGTCCCGCTGATCCTCTTAACGCTCTTCAGGTCCGAAAGCACCACGGCGAGGTCCCTGTACATCATGAAAGTCTCTTCGAGGAGGAGTTCGGAGCGCTCCAGCCCCTCCCCGCCGCCGGAAACCCTGTCCGCCTCGGCGGCGGACTTAAGGTTTTCAAGCCACTGCGCGAGCGCCCGTCTTTCCCCTTCCACGCGGTCCGGATGCAGCAGATAGTCGGCTAATTCCGGAAGCCCATCGGCCCCAGGAGCTTCGGCCCCGTAAGCGCCAGGCACCACCGGCGCGGGCGCTTCCGGCTGCGCCTGGGCCGCGGAGAACAGCCGCTGCGCGGCCAGGCTTATCTCCTCGTCGCTCATTGAGCGGTCCGCGGCCGCTTTCTCGCCGAGAGCCGCCATATCCAGAAAATGCCGCCGCAGGTTCCAGACCGGCTCGGCGTAGCTTATCTCCCCGGAACGCTCTTTCCCCGAAGGCGCCCGGTCGCGGAGGTAGAAATAAAGGTCGGCGGCCTTGTCCGGATTGGCGTATATCCAGTCCATAAGGGCCTGCCTCACCTCGGAACGCGTCCGGCCGGGAGCGGCTCCCACGAAACGTTCCTGCAGCCCCGCGTCCATTATGGAATCGGCCAGTTGGCCGCGCAGGAAAAGCCCGGTCATCAGCCTGTCCCTGACTTCGCGCAGCTCGCCCGGGGCGGCCGCCGCGGGAGGAACACTGAATTCCGGAGGGGCGCCGGCGCTGAGCGGCGCCGACAGCAGGACCATGGACAGAAGCAGTTCGATCGATGCGGTCATAATATCCGGTTCACAGCAGGGAGCGGAACAAATAGAGAACCTTGCTCGCGGCTTTGGAAATGAAAGGACGGTCCTCCGTGTCTTCCAGCGTTATCCGCCTCGAACCGTCCAGGTCGCTTTTGAAGGCGTCCGCCATCGCGGCCCCGAACCCGCGGTCGTAAATGTTGATGTTCAGCTCCATGTTGTAGTGAAGGCTCCTGTGGTCCAGGTTGTGGCTGCCCACCGAAGACCAGATCCCGTCTATAACCGCGGTCTTGGAGTGCAGAATTCCGCCCTGCCACTCGTAGACCTTTATGCCGTTGCGTATCATATGCGGATAGATGGACCATGTCGCCCAGCGCACGTAGGGATGGTCCGTCTTGCAGGGGCATATTATGCGCACGTCCACGCCGCGCCTTACGGCGTTGATAAGCCTCCTGTAAACGAAGCGGTCCGGAAGGAAATAGGCGTTCGTTATATAGATATATTCCCTGGCCCGGTCTATGGCGTAGCTGTAGCCGCGCCGTATCGACCTGAAGTTGCGCAGGCCGGAAGCGGAAAGGACCGAGGCCGTTATGTCCCCGGCCTCCTGAAGGACGGAACCCCCCGGCGGCGGACCTCCGGCCGGACCGGCGGCCGAAGTCCAGGTCGTACGGAAGAGCTTCTCGATCTCCCCCACTACCGGCCCCTCCACTCTCACCATGGCGTCCTTCCAGCCCCGGCCGCCCAGCTTCAGCGGCGCGTCGTTGTCCGTGATGTTGAAGCCGCCCACCAGCGCGGACCGACCGTCGATGCATATTATCTTGCGGTGGTCCCTCCTGGCCCAGCTCCAGTAAGGCTTCCAGAGCACCACCGGCCTGAATTCGGCGACCCTGACCCCGCCGGCCGCCAGTCCGGAGAAAAAATCCCTGTCGGTGAGCCTGGAACCGACCCCGTCGTAGATCAGAAAGACTTTTACGCCCGCAGCCGCCTTTTCCAGCAGCAGGTCCCTGAACCGGCGTCCGACCGCGTCGTCCGAAAAGGCGTAGAATTCCATCAGGACGTAACTGGAAGCCGAGGCTAAAGCGCCCAGCATTTCCCCGAAGGCCTCCTCCCCGTCCCTGAGCAGCCGGACGGAATTGCCGCTCAGCGCGTTCTCCGGCCGGAAGCAGTACTCGCTCCAGTCTAACGTCGCCGCCATATCTTCTCCCTCACTTCCAGGAACTCGTCCTCCAGGACCTCCAGCAATCTCCGGTCGTACGCGCCTTGCGCCGACGGACGTATCCCGGACCGCGCGGCTTCTAGGCGGGCCAGTTCGGCCCGCGCGGCGCGGTAATCCTTCTCTTCCGCCAGTATGCCGGCCAGGCGCAGCCGCGCCATGCGGAAGGCCGGCTCCACCGCCAGAGCCCGCAAGAAACCCTGTTTCGCCGGTCCGGCCGCCCCGGCCCGATATAAAGCTTCCGCCCGGTCGAACAGCGGGAAGGGGTCCTTCGGCCTGGCCAGCGCCGCCGTCTCCGCCGCGGCGGCCGTCAGGGCGTAATTGCCGTAAAGCGCCGCGGAAACGGGCGCGGCCGCCATCAGTAGCGCGCGGTCCCCGGGCGCGAACTTAGAGGCCCTTTTCAGACACGCCTCCCTGACGGCGGGCGCGGTTCCCGGGTCCAGCGCGCAAGTCCTGGCCCGCTCGAAACGGACGTGAAGCAGAGCGGCGGCCGACCAGCAGGCGAAGAGCGCGGCCAGCGCCGCGGCCCGGGACCGTTGAGAGAGTTCCTCCCTCTTCCCGGTAGCCGCCAGCAAACCGAGCGTCCCGAAGAAGAAAAGCTGCATAACGCCGGCGTACAGGACCACGTCCACCGAAGCCTGTACGAACAGCGAAACGGAGAACGCCTTCAGGACCGCCGTGTCCGTCCGGCCGTCATCGGCGGAGAAGACGCTCCGTCCCCAACCCAGCGCCAGCAGAGCGGCGGCGGGCAGGCCGGCTTCAGCGGCCATGTTCAGCAGCGAACTGTGCGCGTGCGGCGTGCTGTGCCCGTAGAATGAGATCCCGTTGTAGAACGGGAATTTGAACATCTCGAACGCTCGCTCGAAAAGGCCCGCGCCCGCGCCGAACGCCGGAAAGGCGGCCGCGGCTTGCAGAGCGGTCCGCCAGATCTTCAGACGCTCCAGGGAAAGAGGAGCGTCCAGCTTCATCATCCAGTCCAGGCTTCTGCCGGGCAGAAGCGCTATGACGAGCAGAAGGACGGCGGCCGCCAGCAATGGACGGCGGAGGCCGGCCCCCCTCCACGATAGATATATGACGGCGGCCAAAGCCCCGAGCATTCCGCTCCGGGAATGGGAAGCGACAAGACCCGCTGAAAGGAACACGAGCAGCAGGGCCGAAAGCGCGCGGGCCCGTCCCCTGGCTCCGGCGAACACCGCCGCCGCCCCAGCGGCCGAAGCGGCCGTGAAAGCGGCGCCATAGCCGGGGTTGACGCCCAGGATCCGCCCCGGGCTTATGCCGGCCGAGGCTTCCGCCACCGAGAGCCCGGCGGCCGCGGCGCCCAGGGCCATTACCGTAATAGTCCAGGACCTTCCAGCCGACGGGCCTCTTCGGCCGCAGAACATAAAGAAGGCGAAGAACAGCGCGTACGCGGAGAATGTGCGGAAACTGTTCAGCGGTTCCGGCGAGAAAGCGAGACCCGCGGCCAGCCAGAACGCCAGCGCTCCCCATATCCCCAGCCCGGAGAACGAAAAGTCTCTGTCCAGAACTAGGACGACGGCGAATACCGCGGCGAACAGGCCCAGCGCTTCCCATGAACGCAGCCCGCCGGCCGCGACGGCGAACAGAAGCAAAGCCGACGGCGCGAGGTTCATCGCAGCGCCTCCGCTTTCCTTTTATTAAGCCCTTCCAGCGCCGCGCCCCCGCCAAGCGAGGAATAGATCGTCTCCAGGCCCCGCCACGCGCCGACATCGTAAGGGTTCAGAAGGACCGCGCGCTCAAGGTCCGCCGCGGCTTCGAGAAGTTTCCCCCCGTCCTTGCTCTCGAACGCGCGGCGCATGCGCATGCGGCCCAGCAGGGAGGGTACCAGCGGGTTGCCGGGGTCAAGGCGGGCCGCGTAAGAGATCAGCCTCTCCGCGGATGGGAAGTCGCCGGCCGACAGGGCCGACATGGCTCCCGTCCGCAGGTCTTCAAGCCGGAGCTGGACCGAAAATGTCCCGCACAGCGAAAAGAAGCAGCCCAGAGCGGCGGCCGCGGCCGTCAGAACGAAAGGCGCGTGCGCGGGCCGCTCATTCCCCGCTGGATCCGAACCGCCCAGCAGGCAGCAGAATACCAGGAAGTTGCCGGGCACGGACAGACCGAAGTCTACGCAGGAATGGACCAGCGCCGCGGCCGCGGAATACCGTCTGAAGCCGCTCAGCGAGCGGAAGCGGACGGCGACGAACCAGAACCAGCAGGCGGCGGCCAGAGCCCCGTTCTCAGCCAGGAATTCCAGATAATAACTGTGCGCGTAGACCGTGGCCGCCTCTCCGGGCCGGACTACGTGATAGGCCGGGTACAGGTAGGCGAAGGAGCCCGCTCCGGCCCCGAGGAGCGGCCTGTCGGCGAACATCCTGAACGCGGCACGCCACCAATCCAGCCTGTCCGCCAGCGAGGAAGGATCGGACCGCCACACCGCGAACACGACCGCGGAACCTATGACCGAAAAAAGCAGCGGGCCCCGGCCCCGGAAGGAGAGCCGGCCGCTTTCCACAAGACAGAGTCCGGCCGCGGCGGACAGAGCCACGACCGCGGCGGAGGAGCCGGTGAACAGCAGCAGCGCGGACAGGGCTCCGGCCAGCGGTAGGTCACGCCACGCCGCCGCGGCGGGCAGGAGCATGACCGTGAAAAGAGCCAGAGCGTTCGGATTGGTCAGCGAGGCGGAGACGTTGGGGCTTTTCATCACCAAGGCCTGGTACAGCCCGAGCAGAACGATGAACCAGGCGGAAACCCTGAGGGCCAGCTCCGCCTGACGCCGGCCGACGGCGTCGAGAGAAGCGGCGAGGGAGAGAGCGAACGCTCCGGCGGCGAAGGTCCACCATTCAGGCGCGACAAGAGCCCGGACCGGGCTCAGCAGGACCGACAGCAGGGCGAAAAAGACGGCCGGCAGCAGGGGCAGGTTCTTTCTGTCGGAAAAAAATACCGGATAACCGCCGGCGAGGCTCTTCCGGAATAACCAGCCGCCGCCGCAAAGGAAAAGGCCGGCCTCGAAAAGGAACTGCGTACGGAAGCCCCATACGCCCTGCAGGACCGGGGCTAACAAAAGGCAGGAAGCGACCGTGAGAAGAAGCATTTGAAGCGGGAACCGCCCGGAAAAACCGCCGGGGCGGCCGCGCCGGGGCGGCGTTTTCCGGAGCGGCGCGCTAAGGACGTCAGTCCTCTATAACCCGGGGCGTTACGAAGATCAGGAGCTCTTTCCTGGTCCTGGCCATGCTCTTCTTCTTGAAAAGCCAGCCGAGGATGGGGATATCGCCCAGAAGAGGGACCTTGTAGACCGTCTCGCTCTGACTGTCCTGTATCAGTCCGCCTATGACCACGGTCTCGCCGTCTTTCACTATGACGTTGGTGTTGGTGTCCCTGGTGGCGGTCGGCGGAGGCGCCACGCCGTTAGGCACAGCGGACAGCTGGCTTACGGAAGGCACGAGATGCATGGAGATGCGGCCGTCCGTATTTATGGTCGGCGTGACCCTGAGCGATATACCGGTCGTTATATTGGAGTAGGCGTGAGCGATGGTCGGCTGGCCGTTGGAGCCGATCGTGACCGTCTGCTGATCGAACGGCGTCTGGTCCGTGATGTTTATCGTCGCCTCTTTGTTGTGGACCGTGACCACCTTCGGATCGGACAGGACCTTGAGCTTGCCTTTTTTCGCGTGGGTGGCGATGGTGGCGTTAAGCTTGGAATTGGCCATCAGCTTTCCGATGACCAGGGTGCCGTAACCGCCGCCGATGGCCGGAGGATTGAACGCTCCGGAGATGTTCGTCTGGGCGTGCTGCGCTATGGTCATCGGCAGGGCGCCGCCCGGCTGGGCGGCGTCGGGGGTGGTCGCGTTGGCGTCCCACTGTATTCCCAGGCTCAATTCGTTGTCCAGGTTCACTTCCAGCAGCTTGACCTCGATCATCACCTGCTTCGGCATACGGTCCAGATTTTTGATCAGCCGCGCTATGTTCTCGAGTCCCATCGGGGAATCGGTGACGATAAGAGCGTTGTTGGTCGCGTCCACGGAGATAGTGACGCCGCTGCGCCCCTCCGCGGCCGCGACCGCGGCTATCTGGGTCTTGGCTTCGGAAGCGACGGCGTAATTGAGGAAGAACACCCGCGTCTGCGGATACACCTTCTTCTGTTCGGTCAGGAAGGTCTGCGGAGAGGCTATCCTCAGGATATTATCCCCTACCTGCTGGGCGGCGAGACCGTTCATGCTCAGCACTATCCTGAACGCCTCGTCGAAAGGGACCTTGGAGAGATTGATGCTGGTGGAGCCGGTGACATCGTTGCTGTAAATGACGTTGATGCCGGCCTTGGCGGCCAGCATGCTGATGAGGTCCCGGACCTCCACTTCCGGATAATCCAGATTGATAGTGTCCGTGGGCAGGCTGGCCATTATGTCCTTATCGCCCCTGCCGAGAGGCCGCACCGCGGCCTTGACCGGAGCGATGGCCGGGGCGCTTTCCCTGCCGAGGTCGGAAGGCTTCACCGAGACCGGAGCGGCCGCCGGAGACTTGGAACTCGGGGGTATCACCTTTACCTCTCCGGAAACTGGCGCCGAGGGCGCGGCCTCCGGAGCGGGCTTGGCCGCGGGGGCGGCCGGCTTATCAACGGAAGGCGGTATGACCTTGGCCGGGGCGGAAGCTGCCGCCGGAGCCGCGGCTTTCTGGCCCGAAGGTTTTTCCGCCAGCTTGCCGCCCATGACCACCACAAGCTCGTTGCCTTTCTGGGTAATATCGTGCGCGCCTTTCTGCGCCAGCTCCAGCACTATCCTGGCCACGCTCACCGGGGAGGTCTTGAACTGCCCGGTCCTGACCCTGGAGATGAACACCCCGTTCACCGGGATCTCTTCGAGGGTCTTCAGCTTGGCGTTCTCCAGTTCCACCACCAGTTTGCGCGGCGAGCTTACGGGAAAAACCTTGTATTTTACCGGCTTGTCCGTGGTGATGTAGACGCTTTCACCCGAAACCCGCACCGATTCGACCATCGCGGTCTCCGCGGCGTACAGGAAGACAGGGTTCTGGGCCAGGAACAGTCCGGTAAGGGTTAAAGCCGTGATTTTTTTCATTTTCCTCTCCGCTGCGGTACTATTCGTTTTCACGCAGATTAAGCTGGTTGACCTGTTTGTCGCTGGTCATCAGGATGACCTGCTTGCCTTTTATCACGCCGGAAACTCCCGGCACCTGCTTTTTCTTGGAGTCAAAAAGCCGCCCGCCCTTCAGAACGTAGGTGCGGCCGGCGGACCTGTCGGACAGCAGCGCCTCTTTGGCGCGGCTGTCCTCCATTATGCCGGTCAAGGACAGATTATATACGCTGAACGTCGAGTCCGCCACCGAACTTACGGCCACCCGGCTGCCTGGCGCGTGCTCGTCGCCGAACACCATGGAGACGACGAAAGGGTCCCTGTACCTGGGCGCATAGTACGCCTCCGCCACGGTCAGGGGCGCGGTGGAGACCTCGACCGCCCGGCAGGGACGGGGCGACGCGGAAAGCGAAAGGCCCGCGGCCAGGCATAACAAGCCGGGCAAAGCCGAAGCCGGGGAGGGCCGGAGGAAAGCGACGCGGCATGCGGTCTTTTTCATAAGAACGGACATTACGGCCTCATTTCTTCTTCTTCTTCTTAGAACCCGGCTTGGCGGCCGGGGCGGGTTTAGTGTTTTCGTTGTACTGGTACGTGACCAGAGTGAACGCGGCGGAGGCGGTGCCGGCATCCGAGCCGGGAGTCCCTGAGAGAGAGAGATTCTCCACCGTCATGATCCGGACCTCAAGGCCGAGAGCGGCCAGGAAGCGGCCGATGTCGTGATAATTCCCGGTCGCGGTTATTCTGTACATCGTCCGGATGAAATACTCGGTGTTCGCGCTGCCGCTCGGAGCTATGCTCTGGACCCGCACCTTGTGCTTGGCGCTCAGGGTCTCCACCGTCTTAATGACGTCGGGGAACTGTTTGGCGCCCGGCAGCCTCTGCTGGACCTCTTCTTTTTCTTCTTTCAGGGAGGCCAATTTGGCCTCCAGGTCCGGGAAAGCGGCTTTCTGCGCCTTGGCCGCCGCTATGTCCTTCTCCATGGCGGCGTTCTTCTTCGAGTTGGCGGCTATGACCTTTGAAGTCGGGATCCAGAAATAGAAAGCGTATACGTAAAGGAAACCGCCCGCCAGGACCACTCCTCCCGCGATCTTCCCCAATTGTTCTTTCGTCAGCTGTATTTGGTTCATAAGCGGAGTACCGCTACCGGCAGTTGTACTTCATGCTAATGGTCGTGGTGAACGTTCTGCCGGAATCGGACTCCGCGGCGGAGATGGCGTTCACGGAAACGTCCGAATATCTCGCGGTATCCGTCTCGAGTCTATTTATCCAGTACGCCAGGTCGTAAGCCGACCTTGAATTGACCGGGATGGTCAGCGACAGCGTCGAACCGCTGAGCGTGGTGGTTATCCCGCCGAGCCATATGGTGCCGGGCATATCGGAAACTATGTCCAGCATGAAATGCGGATAGACCAGCCTTCCCTGGGTTATGCTGTTTATCGACGCCAGATAGCGGTTGACCTCCGCGATCTCGGCCTCGATGGCCTTTACCTTGGCCACGTCCCCCTCCAGGCTCTTAAGTTCGGTCTGAAGCCGGCGCATCTTCATCTCGCTGGTCGTCTTCTCCGTGAAATGCCAGATCGACGCCAGCGTTATAACGGCGACGACCGCGACGCCGGCGACCGCCGTTTTGGCGATAATGGCCCTGCGGTCCAGTTTCTCCACGTACTCCGGCGGAATAAGGTTGATCCGTATCATTATTTCCAGTCCTTGAGCTTCCGCAGAGCCAGCCCGGCCGCCACAGCCATGGACGGAAGGACTTCTTTCGGCACATTGACAGGCGGCGACAGGAACGCGAAGGGGTCGATTATTTCCACCGGCACTTTGAACTCGCCGGTCATGAAAGCGGCGAGATTGCCCATATTGGCGATACCGCCCGACAGCAGTATCCTGGAGATGGAATGGTCCACGCCCTGCGAGAGGTAAAAATCTATGGACCTCGAGACCTCGGTATGCAGGTCCTTCAGCACCCCGGTGGCGGCCTTGGAGACCGCTATCCCTTCCCGGTCGAACGATTCAATCGCGGCGGCCTTGTCCTCGTCGGAAACCAGCAGGCCTTTGGCCTTCTTCAGAGCCGCGGCGGCCGCGGCTGGAGAATCCGCCTTGAGGGCCTTCTGCACGGCCTTTTC
>JAKLEK010000309.1 GCA_022703115.1 Elusimicrobiota bacterium | reverse complement strand
TCTCCACCGTACCGGTATCGAGCCAGGCGTAGCCCCGGCCCAGGACCTCGACCGCGAGAGCGCCGCGTTTCAGGTATTCCCCGTTCACCGCGGTTATCTCCAGTTCGCCCCGGGCGGAAGGGGTTATCCCGGCCGCTATGCGCAGCACGTCGTTCGGATAGAAATAAAGGCCGGTCACGGCGTAATTGGATTTAGGGGTTTCCGGCTTCTCCTCTATGAATACGGCCTTCAGGGAAGAGTCGAACTCGACCACCCCGTATCTCTGCGGATCGTTCACGTAATAGGCGAAAACGACCGCCTCCCGGCGTGAGGAGACCGCCGACACCGCCTTCCTGAGGGAGTCGGTAAAGCCATGCCCGTAGAAGATATTGTCGCCGAGAACCAGACAGACGTCGTCCGAGCCCGCGAAGTCCCGGCCTATAATGAACGCCTCCGCGATGCCGCCCGGCCGGGCCTGTTCCTTGTACGAGAAGGACAGCCCCCAGGCGGAACCGTCCCCGAATATCTCCTTGAACCTCGGAAGGTCCTTTGGGGTCGATATTATCAATATCTCCCGTATGCCGGCCAGCATCAGCGCCGACAGCGGGTAATAGATCATCGGCTTGTCGTAAACGGGCAGCAGCTGCTTGCAGACCGCCGCCGTGACCGGATAAAGCCTGGTGCCGCTCCCCCCCGCCAGTATTATCCCTTTCATAAAGTTCCTCCGTCCGCGCGGCTACGGCGTTCGCCCCTTTTTTGTACCGGGTCTCACCCTGAACAGATACCAGTTATCGGCCGAAGCCGCTACATCCAGCCCGGTATTACTTGCCAGGCCGGAGGCGGACAACTCCTTGAAATCCGGGGCGGTGGCGACCACGAACGTCCGGGCCGGGTCGGGAGCGGTCCCGGCCAGCAGCGCCTCTTCGCTCTTCACATGCCCGTCCAGGGTGCGCCCGGAGTAGAAGACCAGGCCGTGTATGAACCTGTAGCCCTTGTCCTTGTAAAGCAGGAGCCTGGCGTCCCCGGGCACCACCTGGTTCACGGTGCGGTAAAATGAGATGTACTGCGTCCCCTGGCGGTCTAGCCTTACCGGCAGACAGGCGGCCGCCAGCGCCAGCGTCGAGAACAGGACCGTCGCGAGATGACGCGCATAGCCCATGTCCGCGTCCTTTATCAGCCGGCCGAGCGCGAGCGCGGCGAAGATACCGAGGGGCGGGACGAGAGGGATAAGGTACCTGAGGTAGAAAGCGCTGCTGGCGGAAAGCGCGAAAAGTATAGCCACGAACCACGCCAGGACCAAAGCGTACGGTCTAGGGTCCCCTGGGCCGCGCAGGCCTTTTGCCGCCGTCCACAGACCGAAGAGACTGAACGGTATCCACGGCCAGTACACGCCGAGAAGGACCATGAAGGGCTCGTAGAACGGGCTATGCTTGCTGGCCACGCCCATCTGCGTGAGCGGGCCTATGCCGGACTGCGACTGCACGAACTCCCGTCCGTACTTAAGGGCCTGCGGCGCGGCCCAGAGCGCGATGAGGAAAAGGGCCAGCGCCGAAGCCCCGAGAAAATGCCGGGAAAAGATCTTGCGGACCTGGCCGGAAAGCAGGAAATAGGCCGGCGCTATGCCGAGCAGGTAAAGGCCCTGCACGCCTTTGAAATAATAACCCAGCGCCGCGGCCGCGCCGAAAAGCAGATAAAAGCCCTTCCGCCCCTCGTATTCTGCGCGCGCCAGGGCGTATACCCCGAGGGTGGTCGCGGCGGCGACAGGCACGTCCAGCATGGCCCTGCGTGAATATTTCAGGAAAAAATAACCGGTGGAAAGCGTCACCAGGGTCAGGAACGCAGTTTTTCCGTTCCAGACCCTCCCCGCTATCTCGTAAGCGAGAGCGATGCAGACGAAACCGGACACGGCGGACGGGAACCTGGCCCAGTATTCTGATACGCCGAACAATTTGAACAGGACGGCTTCGGTCCAGAAGTACAGCGGCGGCTTGATCCAGGTGGGCAGCACGCCTTCATGCATGGTGAACCAGTCCCCGGTGGAG
>JAKLEK010000308.1 GCA_022703115.1 Elusimicrobiota bacterium | reverse complement strand
CACCGTTTCATCAAGCAATCACACCATCTGGTCCCGGAAGGAGCGAACGATTTCGCTTACTGGGTGACGAACACCGTTCAGGCAGACCGGCTCGGAGAAGAACTGACCTCCATCGACATCGTACGGTATCATTCCCTGGCCGATATCCGCGCGGCCTTCGTGGAGACCCTCGAACGCCACATCGCGGAGAACCCCGGACCCGCGCGCACCGTGGCGCAGGGGCGGGAATTCAACTTCATGCGCGCGATTCGCTTTTCCCTGCCTACGGATTGCGCGGCCACGGATCACAGGACTTTCATACAATGCCTGCGCAGGGTCGGAGTCTCCAGCCTGTATCTTCACGTTTTCGAGGCGCGTCTGCGCCCGCCTTACGGCGTCGACGATTTCTCGCACTGGTTCAGGACCAATTTCAACGACGAGGCCGTAGGCAGGGAAATATCCAGACTGGATCCCTATTCATACACCCTGGAAGGCCTCCGTCAGAGGATCATCCGCATACTTGAAAAACGCCTGGAGGAGGTGTCCGGTGCCTAAGATCGAGGAATACGCGGCCGCCGCCGGCGCGAACGCTATCGAAGAATTGCGCGGCATCGCTTCCCGCCTGAGAGGCAGGACCATCCTTAACGTCAACTCCACCGCGGTGGGGGGCGGGGTGGCCGAGATACTCAGCCGGATGGTGCCGATGATGACGGAACTGGGGATGAAACCGCGCTGGGAACTGGTAAAAGGCGGAGAGGATTTCTACGCGGTAACAAAAAAATTCCACAACGCTCTGCACGGGACGCCGCAGGAATTGACCGCCTCGGACTTCCAGCTCTATCGGGACACGATGCGGGCCAATCTGGAGGCCCTGGACCTGGACGCCGATATCGCGCTTATACACGACCCGCAGCCCGCCGGGCTCATTGACAGGAAGCCGCCGGGCGCCAAATGGATATGGCGCTGCCATATCGACCTGTCCAACCGTCAGACCGACGTCTGGGACTTTCTGCGCGGCTACGTTTCGCGCTACGACGCCGCCGTGATCTCCTCGCCCTCTTTCTCCCAGGACCTGCCGGTCAAGCAGTTCATGGTCCCGCCTTCCATAGACCCTCTGTCGGACAAGAACAGGGAGCTTTCTCCCCAGGAGATATCGGATATACTGGACAGGCTGGGCATTCCTCTGGACAAGCCGCTTATCACCCAGGTCTCGCGATTCGACCGCCTGAAAGACCCTATCGGGGTCATAAGCGCGTTCAGGAAGATACAACCTTACGTAACGGCGCGCCTGCTGCTGGTGGGTGGGACGGCCGACGACGACCCGGAAGGGGCGCAGGTGCTGTCGGAAGTCAGGGCCGCGGCGGAAGGGAACCCCGATATTATCATCCTGTGCCTGCCGCCGACCAGCAACATGGAGATAAACGCCATCCAGCGGGCTTCGTCGCTGATACTGCAGAAATCCCTGAAGGAAGGCTTCGGCCTCACGGTATCGGAGGCGCTGTGGAAAGGAAAACCGGTGATCGCGGGCGCCGTGGGCGGGATACCGCTGCAGATAACGCACAAATATTCCGGCATCCTCACGCGCACCGTGGACGGCACGGCATACTGGATGAAGCGCCTGCTACACGAGCCGGAATACGCGAAAAGACTTGGGGAGAACGGCCGGGAGCACGTACGGGATAACTTCCTGCTTACGCGGCACCTGCGCGATTACCTGCTGCTGGCGCTTTATCTTGAAAGCGGCCGCCGGGACTTCATACACCTTTAGCGCGAAGCGGGACAAGGAGACAAAAACATGCGCATTTTCCGGAACAAGACCTACACGGTATTCGAACTCGGGGTCCTGAAAACCTGCGTATTGTGCGTGGGACTGATGCTCGGAGCGTATTATCCGGAACACGTGAAAAGGTTTATCCTGCCGATAGCCGCCATCGCCGCGGTCACATATCTCCGGGCGATGTATTTCTACTGGAGCGACAGAGCCTGACATCAAAGTTGACCTTGGTCATGGGACTCAAGGGCAGGCGGGGATAGGCCCTTTTTCAAAA
>JAKLEK010000307.1 GCA_022703115.1 Elusimicrobiota bacterium | reverse complement strand
TAGAAAAGACTTCCGGTATCCCGGGGACTGTGGGCGGCGCGGTGTTCATGAACGCCGGCGCTTTCGGCCAGGAGGCGTTCGACCGCCTGGACAGCGTCGAGGTCATGGACGGAGCCGGAGGTTTCCGTACCATGAAGAAGTCCGCTTTCAGGCACGGCTACCGCCGGGTGGAAGGCCTGGAGGGGATGGTGGTGCTGGACGCCGCGTTCATCCTGGAACCCGCGGATAAGGCGGCTCTTGTCTCGGACAGGGAATGCGTCCTCGCTCGCCGCGCCGAGAAGCAGCCGCTCGACCTTCCCTCGGCCGGCAGCGTCTTCAAACGGCCGGAAGGGGACTTCGCCTCGCGGCTCATAGACGCGGCCGGCCTCAAGGGGCTCCGGGTCGGGGACGCTCAGGTGTCCGAGAAACACGCCGGTTTTATCGTCAATCTCGGCGGCGCTTCGGCTTCGGATATACGCGCCCTGATGCTGAAGGTCATGGCGGCCGTCAAAGCTTCTTCCGGCGTGGACCTGGAACTGGAGCAGATCCTGCTTGGAGATTTCGACTGACCGGCCGGGCCGGAGTTCAGACATGGAAAAGACCTCCCTGTACCGATCCCAGACCGCCGCGGCGGCGTTCCTTATTCTTGCTCTGCTCCCCGGCCTGCCCCGGGATTCCGCAGCCGTCCCGGCCGCCCCTGGGACCGTGGAACTGAACCAGCCGGACGGTACCGGGGTGAGGGTTTCCCTGAAAGGCGACGAATTCTATCACTGGCTGGAGGACGCTTCAGGCTATACTATATTGAAGAGCAGCCCCTCCGGCTACTGGGTTTACGCCGAGCCGGGACCCGCTGGAGCGCTGCAGGCCGGGAACCTGAGGCCGGGGGTCCACGAACCGTCGGCCGCCCGCCTGGACAAACATCTGAAAGACGCTCCGGCCCTCAGTGCCGCCGGCGCGTCCCGAACGGCGAGGGACCTTTCGGCCGCGGTTTCCGGCGCCCGCGTCAGACGATCTCCGCCCGGCAAGGCTCCGATCCTCACCGGCACGATGAAGAATCTGGTCATCCTGGCCCGGTTCTCCGACCAGACCACCACCTACAGCCAGGCCGCTTTCGATTCACTTTTCAACGACACCGGGTATACGACAGGCGGCGCCGTCGGTTCGGTGAAGGATTTCTACAAGGAGATATCCTACAACTCCCTGACCGTTCAGACCACGGTCAGCCAGTGGGTGACGCTGCCCCATACTTTCGCCTATTACGGGGCCAATGCGGCCGGTGGGGACGCCAGACCGCGCGAAATGGTCCTGGACGCAATACAGGCGCTGGACGCGGACGGCTTCGATTTCAGCGCCGCCGACGGGAACGCGGACGGCGAGGTGGACGGCCTGGATATCATCCATTCCGGCAGGGGTGAGGAATACGGCGGCAACAATTCCGACTATATATGGTCTCATATGTGGGCGCTCTCCGTTTCCACCACGGTCGACGGGGTCGCCATGCAGGCCTATCATACCGAGCCGGAACTGCGGGGCTACGATACCGACGCGTCATCGGAGATAACCCGGATAGGCGTCATCTGCCACGAGACGGGGCATTTCCTTGGCTTGCCCGATCTCTACGATACCACCTACGCCAGTTCGGGGGCCGGGGACTTCTGTCTTATGGCATCCGGGTCCTGGAACGGAGTCTCTACGGCCGACGGTTCTTCTCCGGCCCATATGAGCGCCTGGTGCAAGAAGTATCTGGGCTGGGCTTCTCCGACGCAGATAAATATGACGGGGTCCTACTCGCTGCCCAGGGCGGAGGACAGTTCCACCGCCATGTATCTTTTCAAAGGGGCCGGTTTCTCCGTCCAGGAGTACTTCCTCGCCGAGAACAGGCAGGGTTTCGGTTTCGACGCCGGCCTGCCCGGGACCAGCCGCGGCATGCTGATCTGGCATGTGGACGAGAGCAAGCTCGGGAGCGGGGACAACGACGATCCCACCCATTATCTGGTGGACCTGATGGAAGCCGGAGGTACGCAGGACCTCGAACTGGCCCCGGGCGTGGGCGGGGACGATTCTGA
>JAKLEK010000306.1 GCA_022703115.1 Elusimicrobiota bacterium | reverse complement strand
AAGCCGCAAACTGCCGGTTCCCGTCGTATGCTTCGGCAATATTTCCGCCGGAGGAACGGGAAAGACCTCGCTGGTCGTGCTGGCCGCGGCCGAACTTCGCAAAGCCGGGTATAACCCCGCCATACTTATACGAGGCTACAAGCGCAAGGCTCCGGCCGACCGTCTCGTGGTGCTTTCCGGCGACTCATCCGCGACCGCCGAAGAGGCCGGCGACGAGGCCGTAATGATCTTCAACGCCCTGCGGAAACTGGACGTGCCGGTGATGGTCTCCCCGGACCGGTTCAGCGCCGGTCTCGCCGCGGTGGAACGCTTCAAGAGCGACATACTCCTGATGGACGACGGCTATCAGTTCTTCAGGCTCCGCAGGGACAGGAACATCGTGCTGATAAACGCTACCGCCCCCTTCCATAAGGACCGTCCCCTGCCGCTGGGCGACCTGCGCGAGACCTCCGCCGGGCTCCGCCGGGCCGACGCGGCGGTTCTCTCGCATTGCGAACACGTCCCGGCCGCCGACATACTGGCGCTCAGGGAGGAGATCGAACGCATAGCCCCCTCCCTCCCGGTAATGGAGAGCATGCATTCGCCTAAAGCGTACATAAACGCTTTCACCGGAGACGGCATCCCGCTGTCCTCGTTCCGCGGAAGGAAAGTGGCGGCCCTCTCCGGTATCGGGGACCCGAAGTCGTTCGAGGATTCCCTTGTCAGGCTTAAAGCCGTTCCCGCCCAGATCTGGCGCTATCCGGACCACCACCGCTTCACCCGCGGCGAGCTCTCGGCCGTACAGTCCACGCGCGGGGGAATGCCGCTGGTGACCACGTACAAGGACTTCGCCCGTTTCCCGGATGATTGGAGGGAGATACTGACCGGAGAGGTCTTCATCCTGTCGGTGCGGATGACCTTCCGGGGCGACGGGCTGAAGCGTCTTATGGAGATGATATCCCTATGATGGCGTACCTGCGGCCGGGTTCCGGCCGGAAAAAGGCCCCGGCGGCGTTCCTGGACCGGGACGGGACCATAATACACGACCGACCGGGGTTCTATCTGACCGATCCCAGAGGGATCCGCATATACGCTTCGGCCGTCAAGGCGCTGAAACTGCTCTCCGGCCTGGGATACCGTCTCATAGTCCTGACCAATCAGTCCGCGGTGGGCAGGGGCTACATGACGCTGGCCCGCTCCAAGGCCGTCAACCTGGAGCTGAACCGCCGCCTGGAGCGCCGCGGCGTGCGGCTCGACGCGATATATTTCTGCCCGCACGCTCCGGACGCCGGCTGCGCCTGCCGCAAGCCGGCCGGCGGGCTGGTCAGGGAGGCGCTGAAGCGCGGCCGGATAGATCTTCCGCGCTCGTTCGTAATAGGGGACAAGGCCAGCGATATGCGTCTGGCCGACTCGTTCGGCATGGGCTCGATATTGGTCAGGACGGGGCACGGACGCACCCAGCTGCTCCGGAAGCCGGAGCTGGCCGCGGAACGCCCGGTCAGGAAGGATATTCTGCAGGCGGCCCTCTGGATAGCCAGGCACGGTTCCGGACGCGCCGACAAGGAGAACAGACGATGAAGAACAGGATCTTATTTTCCCAGTTGGCGGCCGCCGCGGTGCTGGTCCTCTCCAAGCCGGAAAGCTGGTCCCTTTTCGCGGCCGGGACCGCGGTGATGGCCTTCGGCCAGCTGATACGGATCCTGGCCTCTTCGGCGATAGTTAAGTCGCGCACCCTCACCGTAAGCGGTCCCTACTCCGCTGTCAGGAACCCCCTCTACCTCGGGACCGCCTTCATGGTCCTTGGCCTCCTCGTCTCGGTTTCCAATCCTCAGGCTCCGGCACGAACGGCCTTGGCCTGGCTGATCACGGTCGTTACGTTCACCGCCATCTACAGGGTCCAGATCAAAGCCGAGGAGGAGTATTTCGCTTCGGTCTACGGGCGCGAGTTCGAGGACTACAGGGCCAGGGTCAACGCGATCGTCCCCCGTCTTTCCTCCCTGCGCGGCATTCTCGGAGCGAACGCATATTCCATGGAAACTTTCCTTAAGAACAAGGAGTGGCGCGGCT
>JAKLEK010000305.1 GCA_022703115.1 Elusimicrobiota bacterium | reverse complement strand
ACATGGTTTTCATCTGGGATCAAGCGGACAGAAAAGTGCTGGGGAATTCACCGCAGCGGCGGGCGTCGGACGGAGCGCTATGCGCGGAAGCCCGACGAGGTGTATACCTCCCGAAGGGCGTCCGCTATGCGGACGGAAAAGCTTGAACTGAGCTTTTCAGGTTAACGGGGCGACCAGACGGTACGGGGAACCTATGGCCATCATCTCAGCGTTAGCGTTCCGTTTTCTCCTGGGCGCCGGAACGCTTCACGCCCAGCAGCCTTCCGGCGATATCCTTGCGGAGGTAAGCGGGTTCCGATCTTCCACAGGCACGGCCGGATACGCGCTCTTCAGCTCGGAAAAAGGCTTCCCTATGAAGAGCGAACTGGCCGAGCTGCGCGGTTTCGCGGAGATAACCGGAAGTTCCTGCTCGATATCGTTGAGCGGGCTCGCCCCCGGCAGGTACGCGCTCAGCGTGTTCCACGACGAGAACGGCAACCGGAGACTGGACCTGAACGCTCTCGGCATTCCCCGGGAGGGGACCGGGGTCTCCAACAACGTGAAAGGACGGTTCGGCCCGCCGGGCTACAAGGCCGCCGCCTTCGTACTGGATTCCACCCGTACCCGGCTGCACATAAACGTAACTTACCGCGGCCGCTGACCGGAGCTTCACCAATGGCTAAAAGCGGAAGTCTATCGGCCGAACGCGCGCCTTCGGATCAGGTCTATGCCTGCCAGCATACCCTCTCTTTGCAGACGGATCTTATAGGATGAGGCCAGTTCCGAGGAACGGTCAATTCCGCCGGATACATTTCTAGCGATATCGGCGGCTATTTTTTCGCTTTCAACCCGCTCGCGCGCAACCGCGTCCGGTCCGTAATGCTTGTCCATGAACGCCGTAGCCGCGGCCGCCTGCTGTTCGTCGGTCCATGGCGACCAGCGGCCTGAACCCTCCAGCCACTGCGCCTGCACCCACTTGTCGTGCTGAAAGACCGGACTATATATGACGATGGTGTACGCGTCGCCTTTCACGCGCCCGCTATGCCGCTGCCAGCAGGCGGTATAGCCTGAATCGCCCGCCGGAAGCCCGGACAGCAGTTCCGTACCGTCCGGCCCCTCGCATTTGGCCCCGATATTGCGCGTACCGGCTTCTTTCTTTTCTTCCGGAGTGAACTGGACCTGCGGGAACGTTATGCCGGCCGCTTCCATACGGTCGAAATCGGCCGACATCCCGTTCTCCAGGCCGTAATCGAAGTAGCGTTTCGCATCGGACTCCCGGACCGCTACGCCAAGGGAAGAGGCGCGCGCCGAATACTCCGCCAGAAGGCTTTCATACCCGTTCATATCAGGCTCGAGGGCCGGAACGGCTCCTTCTCCCCGACTTACATTTCGGGACGCCGCCTTTGGCCCTGACGAAGCGGTCTTGAGGGAACGGGCTTTGGCCAGGTCGGCAAGCCCCCCTGGCATGAGGCGCCCGCAAGCCTTGCTCCCGAGCCAGAGACCGCCGGCGAAAACCGCCATTGCCGCTATACGCCCCACCGGCAGCCCGTCCAGCCAGGACCCCTCCTCCGGCGCAGCGGCGGCGTCCGGTTCCGGTATGGGCCGGGAAGAGCGGGCCCGCCACTGGTCGAAATTTATTCCGCAGCCCGGACACTCGACCGCGCCATCCGGAAGATTGGCCGAACATGCCGGACATTTCATAAAGCCTCCGAAGCGGACCGTTCAGAACGGGAATCTGCAGGCCAGCTGGTAATGCATGTTGTTCATGTTCTCGTGGCTGGCCGCGGTCTTGTACTGCGTCACCTGCCTGGCTATCTCGAACGATACCGAGATCTTCTCGTACACGGTGTTGACGTTCGCCAGCATGGTGGAGTTCCTGGTCCTGCCGCCAACCGGCAGCTTCGAACTCACCGGGTCGTCGACCCCGTAAGCCGCGTTGAAGAAATATTTCCCGGCCGGCTTATACAGCAGGTTCGCGAAGCCGCCGGAGGCCTTCACCTTGTCCGAACCGTAGCCGTTCTGCCCTATGCCGCCCAGAAAATCATAAAGGTTCTGCCCGGTCCAGATCTGCCCGTTCAGCGTCA
>JAKLEK010000304.1 GCA_022703115.1 Elusimicrobiota bacterium | reverse complement strand
CCACGCCCTTATGGACAAGGTAACGAGAACGACCGTCCGTTTCATGAACGCCCAGGCCGAAGCCGGGGTGCGGGTATTCCAGTTCTTCGACACCTGGGCCGGCCTGCTTGAACCTGAGCTCTATGCCGGGACCGTCCTGCCTTTCTCGAAGCGGGCGGTAGAAGCCGCCAAGGTCCGCGGCCTTAAGGTCATCTATTTCTTCAAGGGCGGGGAGGGTACGGCGCGCGCGCTTTCCGGGCTCGGAGGCGTGGACGCCTTCTCGGTCGATAGTTCCATGCCGCTTTCTGATTTTCACTCTTTCACCGGCGGCCGAAAGGTCATGCAGGGCAATTTGGACCCGGCGGTCCTGGCCGCGGACAGGAAGGCTATATCCGCCGGCGTGGACGCGGTCTTCAGGTCGGCCGAAGGCCTTAACGGCCATATCTTCAATCTGGGGCACGGCGTTCTGCCGTCCACCCCGGAGGACAACGTGGCCTTCGCGGCGGACTATATCCGCGCGGCGGGGGCGAGATGAAACAGGTCATACTAGCGCATATGGGAGGTCCGTCCGGCGAGGCCGAACTCCCGCTCTTCCTGCGCAATATCTTCCTGGACCGGGACCTTATGCGGCTGCCGCTGCAGTCCATTTCCGGGCGGCTGCTGGCGCGCGCCCGTCTCGGGCGTTCCAGGGCTAATTACGAGAGTGCAGGCTGGAGCCCGCTTAAGGGTCTGACGGATTCACTGGCCGGTAAACTGACCGCGCGTCTCGCTTCCGAAGGGATATCGGTAAGGGCGCTGTATACCCATCTGCCGCCGTACATCGAGGAGGCGCCCAGGGACGCGCTCATCGTGCCGCTTTATCCGCAGTTCTCTTCCGCACTCGCCGGAGCCATCGCGAAAAGGCTGCCGGGCCGTAAGGTGGCCGGGCCCTGGTACGACAGGGAGGATTTCATCGCCCTGCTCGCGGACGGCGTCGGGAAAGCGCTGGCGGGGGCCGCGCCCGAGCGTACGGCGCTGATGCTGATAGCGCACGGCCTGCCCGAAAGCTTCGCCGCAGGGGGGGATCCGTACCTGGACCAGGTCCGGGCCACCTGCGGGGCCTTGGCCGCGCGTTTTCCCGGGCACGCCGCCTCCATCTCCTATATCGGTCGTTCCGGCCCGCTGAAATGGTCCGCTCCGGAGGCCGGCGAGGTGATAGACGCGATGAAAGGCGTGGACAGGATAGCGGCCGCGTACGTAAGTTTCCCGCTGGATAACATAGAAGTGCTGCACGATATCGACCGAGTCCTGAGGGAAAAGGCCGCCGCGCGCGGCATAAGGGAGTTCGTCAGGGCTCCGCTGCCGAACGATTCTGACGCTTTCGCCGGGGTGCTGGAAGCCGTTATAAGGGGGAACATGTGAGAGTTGCCGTGATCGGGGCCGGTATTTCCGGACTGGCGGCGGCCTGGCATATAAGGCGCCTTTCGGAAGCGGCCGGGTTCAGGACCGATATCTCCGTCTTTGAAAAGAGCGCTCTGCCGGGAGGAAAGATAGGCACTTCGAAGCAGGAGGGCTACCTGCTGGAGGCCGGCCCGAACGGATTCCTGGACGGCAAGAAAGCCGCGCTCGAACTCGCCTCTTCGCTTGGGCTGGAAGGACGGCTTGAAAGGGCCGACCGTTCCTCCGCCAGAAGGTACATATACGACGGCCGCCGCCTGATGCGCCTGCCGGAAGGGCCGCTGAAGTTCATGACCAGCCCGGTCCTCTCCGCCGCCGGGAAGCTTAGGATAATGCTGGAGCCGCTGGTGCCGGCGCGAAAGGGTGGAGGCGACGAATCCGTGGCGTCGTTCGTGCGGCGCAGGCTGGGCGCGTCCGCGCTGGAGAGCCTGGTCGCTCCCATGGTCAGCGGTATCTACGCCGGCGATCCGGAGCGCCTGAGCCTGGGCAGCGCTTTCCCGCGAATGGCGGAACTGGAGCGGGACTACGGCGGGCTCATAAGGGCCATGCTGAAACTGCGGCGCGGCGGGGCGCCGACCGGAACGCTGACCTCGTTTTCGGGCGGCATGGGAACGCTGACCGGGGCGCTTGTCTCCGCGCTCGGTGAGAGCGTGAGGACCGGCCGGGAG
>JAKLEK010000303.1 GCA_022703115.1 Elusimicrobiota bacterium | reverse complement strand
GCGAGCCTTAAAAGCCGCTCCTTTAGCGCCGCGACGGCTGGCTCCCGCATGCTTTTGACCGCCGCCGAACACAGGATCGGCTCCAGACCGCGCGCCGCCAGCGCCGCGCTCAGCTCCGGAGAAGGGGCCGAAATATCGGTCTTATTCACCAGAACTATCAAAGGTATCCGCTTTTCCGCGGCCGAGGAAACTATATTTTCCTCGCATTCCCCCCAGACCCCGGGCTCCGCCACCAGCAGGGCCACGTCCGCCCGGTCGAATATCCTGCGGGCGCGCTCCGCGCGCAACGGCCCAAGCCGTCCCCTGTCGTCCAGCCCGGCCGTATCCAGGAACAGCACCGGCCCGACCGGCAGCAGTTCCATGGATTTCTCCACCACGTCGGTGGTCGTTCCCGGCACCGGAGATGTAATGGCCACGTCCTGCCCGGCCAGCATGTTCAGGACGCTCGATTTTCCCACGTTGGTCCGGCCGAAGATGGCTATCTGCAGCCGCATGGACTTCGGCGCCGTGTTCATGCGGCCGCCTTCAGGCTGTGCCCGGGACCTTCGGCCCTCACCCTGCCCAGGGACTCCAGCATCGCGTCCACGCAGGCTCCGCACCGCTCGGGCGCCTCGCTCACGCATATCTTGCCCGGATAAAGGCTGTAGTCGGCCCTGTGCTCCACCGGACTGACGTTAGGCATCAGCACATTGGCGCCGCAGCGCAGTGCCTTCTGCCTGCCGTTCGGGTCTATGGCGCCCATCGCGGAGGTGGCCGGCATATGCGCGTTCCCCGTCACTATTCTGGTAAGGGCCACCATGCGCAGGGCCGACTCCAGGGTGGCTGCGGGCGCGCCCGCCAGCGGCGTTCCCGGGGAGGGGATGAAAGGGCCTATGCCTACCATATCCAGCTCCAGTTCCTTGAAAATAAGTATATCGTCGGCCATGCTCTCGAGCGACTGCCCGGGAAGGCCGGTCATCACTCCGGAACCGACCTGGAATCCGGCCTCTTTCAGCCAGGCCAGGCAGCGGAAGCGCTCGTCGTAATCCGAGTCCGGCTTCAGCATGGCGAAGAGACGGCGGTCCGAAGTCTCGAAACGGAGCAGGAAGCGGTCCGCCCCCGCGGCGCGCAGCGCCCTGTAATCCTCGCGGGAACGCTCCCCGACCGAAAGCGTGACGGCCAGGCCGGTCTCCACCTTTATCCGCTCCACGACCCCGGCCAGCTCCGCGGTCCCCCAGGAAAGGTCCTCGCCGGACTGCATGACGACCGAGCCGTACTTCAGGGCCGCGGCCGTCCTGGCGCAGTCGAGGATGCGCTCCGCGTCCAGCCTGAAGCGGCGCACGCCGGCATTGCCCCTGCGTATCCCGCAGTAGAAGCAGTTCCGGCGGCAGTGATTGGAAAATTCGATCAGCCCGCGCAGATGGACGGCGTCGCCTACCCGCTCTCTCCGGACCTTGTCCGCGAGCGCGAAGAACGGCGCCGGATCCGTGTCCGGCGAAAGCGCGGCGGCCAGTTCTTTTTTGTTCATATTTCCGGAACGTCCGGTCAGAAACAGAGGTCCCGCTCCCCGCCTTCGATCCGCGAATAGTACCCTTCCAGCAGCTTCACTGTTTCCGGCGGGAAATCCGCGCTCCGCGCGCGAACTTCGGCTATCTCCTTCCTTATCAGCGCCTCGCCCTTGGCCTTTACCGCGTCCGACGCGAAATCGTCCAGCCATTCGCGGAAGGTCAGGATGGCGTTCAGCTTGCAGAACCGGGATTCCTTGCCGCTCTTCAGGAGCTTCATTATATGGTCGCCGGTGCGGCCGCAGCGGTAGCCGGAGGTGCAGAAGGAGGTTATATAACCCATATCCGCCAGCTCGCCTATTACCTCGTCCAGCGGGCGCGTGTCCCCGAGCATGAACTGCTGCCGGCTCGTCTCCTGCTCGTCGTAGCGCTCCGAATACGAACCGATCCCGATGCGCGTCCCGGCGTCGCGCTGCGTGCACATCCCTATGACGCCGCGTATGACATCCGGACGTTCGCGGGCTGTCACTATCATGCCGGCGTAAGGGATCGAAAGGCGCAGAACCGCCACCAGCCTCCTGAAATCCCCGTCCGTCACTTTTTTCAGCGCGTCCGC
>JAKLEK010000302.1 GCA_022703115.1 Elusimicrobiota bacterium | reverse complement strand
GCTGATAAACGACGGGCTGGACAACTGCCGCAACAACGGACAGAACCCGTGGACCTATAATCAGGGCGTGATCGTCGGCGCCCTCGCCGACCTTTACCTTATAAAGGGCGACAAAACCTATCTGGACAAAGCCTACCGCATTGCGGAGGCTAATATCTCGTATAATTCAGCCGGCAACGGCGTTCTGATGGAGAAAGGCTGCGGAGACGGGAACTGCGGGAACGACGGGGCCATATTCAAGGGCATCTTCATACGCAATCTGGAGCATCTGCTGAAAGTCTCCCCGTCCGACCGGCCGGAAAAGAAGAGCCTGGAGGAATTCCTCTCCAGGAACGCCGAAGCGGCCTGGGCAAACCGTCTGGACGACGGACTCTTCGGGGTCCGCTGGGACAGGAAGCTGGCCGCCGGCAAGCCGACGGCGGCGCAATGCGCCGGGCTGGACGTCCTGGTGGCCGCCTCGGACGGAGGCGGCCAGGCCTCGCCCAAGGTCTGTCTCTACGACAAAGCCGATTACGGAGGAGCCGTCTCCTGCCACCAGGTCCCGAGCGAGATATGGATGCTTCCGGACGCCTTCCAGGACAAGGTGAGTTCGATCCGCGTATCTCCCGGCGCCTGCCTTACCGTATACGCCGACTACGGCTACAAAGGGGAGTCCCGCGACATAACGTCCAGCACTAGCTGGATCGGCCCTCAGTGGAACGACCGCATCACCTCGTTCAAGGCTTATCCCTGCCCCGCCAAATAACAAAGACCCCGGACCGTTAGAACGGTCCGGGGTCTTTGTCGGCAGCCCCGCGATCTATCCCGGGCGGACGGCGCCAGGACCGGGATCCGCGCGGCCCTGAAGGCCCTGCCAGACCTCTTCGCGCAGTTCGAACGACTCGCGGCCAGCGCCGAAGAAATCTTCAAGTCCGGAAACCGTAGGACCGCTTTCCGCCGGGGCGTCGGCCAGAACCATGTCCACCGGCGTTTCCGGTTCGGCGCCCTCTTTCCCGGTCAGTTTGAAATCCACCGAGTCGTCCTTCCCATCGTAGGCTTTTGAGACGCAGGACGCGTTAGCCCAGTTCCCGCCGAACGCGTAGCAGAGCTGGAAACTGGCGATATCAGATTTATCCACCAGGCGGTCCCGCGCGGAAGGGCAGTAGCCCTCGTATACGGTCCCGAGGTCCCGGTCTATAATGCCGGCGTCCACGCACGGCGCGATCTTCTCTCCGGTCCTGGTTATGATGTCGAGCGAATACTGGGCGCCCGGCACCTCGGACCAGCCGATATCGACGGCGGTAAGGTTCTTTATGCGCCCGTCGGCGGCGAAGGCCAGCGGAGCGATATAAGTGTCCCTGCCGGTGTATTTCCCGTTCGCGAACTTCCCGACATGGTAGATGTAGTAGAAGTCGTCGCCGAGGGCCGCCACCATGCCGTGTCCGCTGTTCCGCAGTATGCGGCCCGACCTGTTTACTACCGGATCGGTCAGCCGGTACCGGAAGCCGCCGCTCTTGAAATCGGAGAAGCTGTCCGCCATGTAATAACTGGTCCCGTAGGTCTCGTCGAAGCGGTTATGGCTGAAGAGGAAATAGTATTTTCCTCCTCTCACGAAGACGTTCGGCCCTTCCGCCACCACGTCCCTGTACCCGTGTTCGACCGCGTAGGTCGGGTCGGCGAAACGAACTACCTTGCCGGGTTCGGCCAGGTCAACGCCGGCGACGTGGCAGCCGTCCTGGAACCATACGTAGTTCAGCCACGTCCTGCCGGTGTTCGGGTCCGTAAAATAGTTACCGTCTATGCGCAGAGCGCGGTCGCAGCCCTGCGGCGGGCAGGAGGCGGACCCCGTGTTGGAATACGGCGCGTTCGGCACGCCCGGGAAGGAGATGGGCCGGGGAGCGCCGAAGTGGAACTTGCCGTCCTGCAGGCCGGAAGATTCCGCGGTGAACAGGGCGAGGTTGTCGGGAGCGGGGCAGGGCGAATTTTTAGGAGCCCGCACACCGCTGAAAAGAAGTCTCGGCTTGCCGTCGTGGTAGGATATCTCCGCCGCCCAGTTCCAGCAGTACCGGTAGGGATCGCCGAAAGAAGAAGGGTCGTACGTTTCCGTTGCCGAGAACGGGGAGGTTA
>JAKLEK010000301.1:741-2122 GCA_022703115.1 Elusimicrobiota bacterium | reverse complement strand
ATACTACCCCGTCTCCCTTCACCTGCAGAAAGCGTACGCCCATCTCGGCTACAAGCGCGGGGACCTGCCGGTCTGCGAGAAGACCCAGGACACGGTGTTCTCCCTGCCGATGTACCCCGAACTGAGCGACGAACAGATAAAGGCAGTGACCGACGCGGTCAAAGAATCCGTATAACCCGCTACGCGGCGGAGCGCCACGGTCCGCGCTCCGCCGCGGGTATTACGTTCCGCCATGCTCAAAACCGATGTTCTGATCGTAGGGGGCGGCCTCGCCGGTCTCTCCGCGGCCAGGACGCTGGAAGGCAAGGCCGGCTATGTCCTGGCCGAAAAGGAGAACGCCATCGGCGGCCTGGCCGCCTCGGTGCGCAGGAACGGCTTCACTTTCGACCATTCCGGACATCTCCTGCACCTGCGCTGGAAGAGGACCCGGGACCTGATACTCGGCCTGCTGAAGGGCAACAGCCTGAGGATCGAAAGGGACGCCAGGATACATCTGGCCGGTTCCGATATACCTTACCCTTTCCAGGCCAACCTCCACGGCCTCCCCCCCGCCCTCAGGTCCGAATGCGTGCGCGGCTTCCTGGACGCGTGCCTGAAGGCGGGAAAGCCGGCCGGCCGCGCGCCGGACCATGTATCCTTCAGGGACTGGTCGCTGAGAACTTTCGGCGCGGGGATATCCAGGCATTTCATGTTCCCGTACAACAGGAAGCTCTGGAGCTTCCCGCTGGACCGCCTGACTGCGGACTGGTGCGCTCCGTTCGTACCGATGCCGTCCCCGGCGGAGATACTGGAAGGCGCGTATCGCCCCTCTGACGCGGCGATGGGCTACAACCCGGTGTTCTATTATCCCCGGAGAGGCGGCATCCAGGCGCTGTCCGACGCGATGGGCGCCGGACTGCGCTCCGTCCGGACCGGCTGCCCGCTTGAGGCCCTGGATATAGAGAAAAAGACCGCCTGCGTGAGGAACCTGGGACCGGTGTCGTACAAGCGCCTCATAAATACCTCTCCGCTCAGCTCCTTTATCGGCCTCGTGGGTCCGGGCCAGGCGGCGCTCAAGAAGCTCGCCTCCGGACTGCGCCACAACCGCGTTCACGTCCTTAATCTGGGCGTGGAAGGCAAGCCCTCTCCGGCGCATTGGACTTATTTCCCAGAAAAGGAATTTCTCTTCTACCGGGCCGGAACGGCCACCAATTTCTGCCGGAACCTGGCGCCCGCAGGCTGCGCCTCGCTGTACATAGAGATATCGACCGCCGGAGGTAATATCGACCGCGCCGCGGCCGAGCGCCGCATACTCCGCGGCCTGACGGCGGCCGGGGTCATCGGACGCGGGGCGCGGGTCGTGGAGAAGCTCTGGCTGTCCATACCATGCGCCTACGTGATC
>JAKLEK010000301.1:0-733 GCA_022703115.1 Elusimicrobiota bacterium | reverse complement strand
GGCGGCGGCCGGGGTCATCGGACGCGGGGCGCGGGTCGTGGAGAAGCTCTGGCTGTCCATACCATGCGCCTACGTGATCTACGACGCCGAGCGCAGAAAGGTCCTGCCCGAGCTGCTCTCCGCCCTGGCCAAGCGCGGCATCAGTTCCATAGGCCGCTACGGCGCGTGGAAATATTCCTTTATGGAAGAAAGCGTGAAGGAAGGAATGGAAGCCGCCGAAAAAGCGCTCGCCGACCTTGGACGTCAGGTCCGCTGACCTCTCCGGCCCCGCCGGGGCCTTTATTTTATCGCGCGCGGAACCGCCGGGCCGGCTTCTTCGCCGGCCAGAGCGGCGGAAAAAGCGGCTATGAAAGGCCGGTCCCTGAAGACCGAAGCCTTACGGAAACATTCGTCCGCCCCCGCCTTGTCGCCCGTCTTGCTCAGGGCGAGGCCGCGCAGCACGAGAGCCAGAGCGCTCTTTTCCCCCTCGGTGGAAGGAACGGCGGCGAGGGCCGGGCGTGGGTCCCCTCCCAGCAGCTCGACAAGCGCCAGCTCCAGCCGCAGGGAGCGGTCGGACGGGGCGAGCGCCGCCGCTTCCCGCAGCCTTGCGGCGGCTTTGGCGTAGTCACCGCGGCCCGAAGCCGCCCTGGCCGAAGCCTCCCGCAGCGCCGCGTCGCGGGGGGCCAGCCCCGCGGCGTACCCAAGGATAAGCTCCGCCTCGTCCCAGTCCCGTTTCTTCAGCATCACCGCGGCG
>JAKLEK010000300.1 GCA_022703115.1 Elusimicrobiota bacterium | reverse complement strand
CTTCGACCGCCTGCCGGCGGACGACGCCCTCGCCGGCAGGATAGGCCTGGCCGGGGACCCCCCGGGTACCATCGGCGTGATAACCCTGGGTCAGTCCTTCGAGGCCAAGCTCGGAGCGATAACGGACCCCGGCCTCTCGGCCCTGGCCGAGACCGCGGCGCAGGTGTTCGCGGACACCGGGCTCAAAGTGGTATCGGAGCTGGTGGACCAGGAAATATCGGCCGAAGGGCTCTCAATGGGAGCTCCGGCCAGGCTCTTCTCCTTCGGCCCGGTCCAGGAAGAGGAAGAGCAGGGCGGCCCCGCCGCCCAGGACCCGGCCCTGGCGGCCGAGTGTCTGGCCCGTCTCAGCGCCGACAAGATCTCCGTCGCCATGAACGGCGGCGTACTGACCCCGAAGCACACGCTCCTTTTCTCCATTCCCTGGCTGGCGCCCAAGAAAAAGAAGCCCGCCGCCGGCGCCGCGCCCAGGCAGAAATGAACGAGGTCACGCATACCGGATTTAAGCATGCGTTCCTTGCGTCCCTCGCCCATTCCTACATAGCTTTCGCCGGTCATACCACCCGCCTCAACGCCCCCCCCGTCCCGGGGGACGGCAGGTATATATTCGCCGCCTGGCATTCCCAGCTCGCCTTCATGCTCTACGCCTTGAGGAACAGGGGGATCTCGGCTCTCGTAAGCAGAAGCGCCGACGGGGAATACGCCGCCAGGGTCACCCGCAAGTTCGGCTTCAATACCGTGAGAGGCTCCTCCAGCCGCGGCGGGGTGAGGTCGATGATGGAACTCGTGGAGCGGGGCCGCGGCGGTTTCCCGCTGGCCATCACGCCGGACGGTCCGCGGGGGCCCAAACGCAAAGTACAGCACGGCGTGATATATCTCGCCGCGAAGACCGGACTGCCGATCCTGCCTGTCGGGGCGGCGCTCAGCCGCAGGGTGGTCATGAACTCCTGGGATAATTTCGAGTTCCCCCTCCCTTTCGGAAGGGCGGAATTGCTCTACGGGGATCCCATAACGGTCCTGGAAGGCGACGACCTGAAAACCAGGGCCGCGCAGCTGGAGACCTCGCTCAATTCCCTCTGCGAGCGGGCGCGCGGGATCCTGGGGCGGCCCGGGAACTGAGGTTATGGGCATTTTACTGCTGCTGGTGTATAATCTGCTGGCGCCCGTAATAGCCCTGTGCTACGCAGCGCTCTTCCTGCTCTCCCCCCGGAGAGGTCTTCTCGGGAACCTGCGGAAGGAACTGGCCGAGCGCCTGGCCCTGTCGCTCCCCTCCCCGCCGGAACGCTCCATATGGGTGCATGCCGCCTCTCTGGGCGAGGTCAGGGCGGTAAAACCGCTGGCCCCCCTTCTGCGCGGACTCGCCCCTTCCGGCGGCCTCCTTTTGACCTCCTCCACTTCGTCGGGGAAGTCCGAGGCCCTCGCGCTGACGCCGCACGCCGCGCTTCTGCCCCTGGACTCCTATCCGCTGATGCGCCGGTTCATCTCCGCCGCGCGGCCGGAACTTCTGGTCATAGCGGAGACCGAGCTCTGGCCCAACCTCATCTGCGCGGCCGGCGCCGCCGGAGTGCCGGTGGTCCTGGTGAACGCGCGCATCTCATCCCGCACGCTCTCGTTCTACCGCCTGCTCTCCCCGGTCGCGCGGCTCCTCTTCTCCA
Organism: Elusimicrobiota bacterium; assembly: GCA_022703115.1. Lineage (GTDB taxonomy): Bacteria > Elusimicrobiota > Elusimicrobia > Elusimicrobiales > UBA9959 > YA12-FULL-51-18. The sequence goes on along the minus strand of JAKLEK010000300.1, from coordinate 496 downwards.
ATGTATCGCTCGTATGCGCGCAGAGCCGCGGCGATATGGAACGGTTCGCCATGCTTCCGCTCTCCGCGGACAAGCTGGTCCTGACCGGCAACCTCAAGCACGACCAGGTCGCGGACGCGGCGAAAGGCGCGGATGAGATACGGGCATTCCTGGAGCGGGCGGGATGGAAGGATAAAAGGATATTCTGCGCCGGAAGCACGCATCCGGAGGAAGAGGACATAGTCCTCGACGCTTTTATGAAGGTGAGGAGCGCGGTGCCGGACGCCCGGCTGATACTGGCCCCCAGACATCCGGAGGCGGCTTCGTCAAGCGCGGAGAAACTCCGGAAGCGGGGACTGGCCTTACAGGCATGGTCCCGGCGCGGGGACGCGGCGCCTGCGCCGGACTGCCTTCTTCTCGACGAGACAGGCCTGCTTGCCGGGATGTACGCCTTCTCCGAACTGGTATTCGTGGGCGGGACCCTGGACGACACAGGAGGGCACAACGTACTGGAGCC
>JAKLEK010000030.1 GCA_022703115.1 Elusimicrobiota bacterium | reverse complement strand
GAGGGCGGGCCGTTCCGGCGGCCACGAGTTCCCTTATCTTTTTCAGAAGCTCCTCTCTGGTGGAAGGCTCTATATCCCAGCGGCAGATGTATTTTTCGACCTTCTCGTACGGCGCGTCGACCTTTTTTGATATGCGCCAGGCCCAGTACATGGCTTCGACGTCCAGAATTCCCCGGTGCAGAGCATCAGTCCCGGACAGGGTCTCCGGCAGGAACTGCGGCAGAAGCACGGCGGAGTAATCCTTCTTTTCCCGTTCGGAAGGGGTCATCTTCAGGATAAAACCGGGGTTATCCGGGATCCCTATCTTTATTTCGAGCGGCTTACCGATCATGCTGACCACGACCGGCGCGGCGATAAGCTTGCGTTCCGGCTTTCCCATGTATACCCGCTCTTCGTAGACCTTGGCCTCCACTTCCACCGAATTCGCGTCCACGGAAACGAGCTTGAGCTGGATAACGTTGCGGCCGGACCGCAATTCACGCATTTCGCCGTCTATGGATACGAGGTTCCCTGAGAGCCTGCCTCCGCCATGCGTAACAACGGTGTACTTGCTGGAGAAGACCCGCGCCAGCATGTTCTTTATATTCTGGGCCACGCCCGGCATGCTGAGCAGCAGGACTACCGAAGCCGCCGCGAACCCGATCACCCAGGCGGGCCTGCCGCCGAAAGCCGGACCGCCGGCGCCGGCGATACCGGCGCGCACCCCGGGCCACAGATCGCGGGGTTCGCGGCGCCGCATGCCGGAGCAGAGCCGGTCGAATATCTTTTCGTTCTTATCGTTCATAACGTCTCCTTATATTCGGAAATATTCCGGGTATTCAGGCGACAGCCTGGCCGCGAGCCTTTCGCGGGCCCGGGAAAGCCTTATGCTGACGACGTTGGGCGTAACCCCCATCGTTTCTGCGATATCCCTGGCCGCGAGGCCGTGCAGGTGGAACAGCACGAAAGGGGTCTTCATATCCTCCGGCAGGGCGGCGATAGCCCCCTCAAGGGCGGAACGCAGCCGCGCGCCTTCGAGCCGGACGTCCGGCGCGGAGCCGGCCTCCGCGGGTTCCGGCAGCCCGGCCTCGTCCTCTTCACCGCGCGCGGAAGATGAGAACATCGGCAGGAAGCTTATGAGGCGGCGGCGCTTAAGCCTGTTGCGGGCGATATTGAGAGTTATGGTATAAGCCCAGTTCCGGAAGGACCGGCCGCGCTCATATGAGCCCAATGCCGAATATATCTTCACGAAGGCCGCCTGGACCGCGTCCTCGGCTTCGGACACGTCTCCGAGCAGGCGGTAGGCGAGGTCGTACAGCATTCCCTGGTAGCGTCTCACGATCAGTTCGTAGGCTTCCGCGTCCCCGGAAGCCACTTTATCCAGTATCTGCGAGTCCGTTAGTTCCATCTGCCCTCCTGAACTATATACAACCGGACGGAAGAAATCTTTCCGGGACATCCGGACGCCCCGTGAACGATTATCTTACAAAAAGGGAAGGAGGACCGGCGGGCCGCCCGGCAAAGCGTAACGGCCGGAGAGCGGACGCCAGCGCCAGGAGATCCGCCGGAACTACCTTCCGCCGGACAATAACAGACGCCGGCCTTCGATCCGTTTTCGGAATTCCGCATCGTGAGAGACATATATAAGCATGCCTTTGAACGATACGAGGGCTTCCTCCAGGACCTCGATGCTCCTTATATCCTGATGGGTGGTAGGCTCGTCAAGGAGCGCTATGTCGGCGCCGCATACCAGGAACCTCGCCAGTTCCACTTTCCGGCGCTGGCCTTCGCTGAGCTCCGCCAGGGGAGACAACATCAATTCCCCCCGGGCGCCCAACTGGTCCATCATGGTACAGGCGGCCTGGAGAAGCTCCGGTGGGAAATAGTCCTTTCCCCTGGATATCCCGCCGCCGGCGCGCCAGAACTGCGGCAGATAAAATATCCTGGCCGCGCCGCTGCGGGCCGTTTTTCCGGAATCCGGGGATATTTCTCCGGCCAGGATGCGCAATAAAGTGGTTTTGCCGCTGCCGTTGCCTCCCTCCACGCATAACCGGTCTCCGGACCTGAGAAAAAAAGAAATGCCGCGGAAAAGCGTCCTGTCTCCGGCATTTTTCGCCAGGCCGGAAGCCTCCAGGAAGAACCGCTCTTCTCCCTCCTTGAAATACGCGCGGCGTATCTTTTCCACGAACGGCTTGGTCCGTTCCAATTCTTCGATCTTCCGCCTGGCCCTTTCGGCCGCCCGCGCCGATCTTTTCTGCAGCCGCGCGGCTCGCGCGCCTATGAACCCTTTATCCGCCGCGCCGCGCTTTTCTTTTTCCTTGGCCGCGCCCCAGTTCCTGTAGTTGCGTTCCATTTCTTTCAAATCCTTTATTTCCCGCTCCATCTTTTCTTTTTTATTCCAGGCCATGATGAATCCGGCCCTCTTTTGCCGCGCATAGGAGGTATAGCCGCCGGCATAGACGGAGAACTTCCGGCGTTCCAGCTCGAAGACCTTATTCACGCACCGATCCAGGAACACCCGGTCATGGGATACCACAAGGCAGGCTCCCTTGAAGGAGTTTATGGCCGCGACGAGCCGCCCCATGGCCGCTCCGTCCAGGTAGTTGGTCGGCTCGTCCATCAGGTAAAGGTCCGGACCGCGCAGGAACCCGGACATGAGGGCGAGCAGCTTCCGTTCTCCGCCGGAAAAACTTTCGACAGGCCGTTCCAGAGAAGCGGCATCGAAACCGAGGGCCGCGGCATGCCTGACGAGGCCGACCCCAAGGTCCCGGTCCCCGGTCCCGCCGGCCGGCCCGGCCTCTCCGGACAGCCATTCCATGACGCTCATATCGCCCGCCGCGACATCTTCCTGCTCGAGCAGAAAAACGCTTCCCCTGCGCCCCGATACGCTTCCCTTTTCCGGCTCCAGTTCTCCGGCGATGAGCCTCAGCAGGGTGGTTTTGCCGCTGCCGTTGTCGCCCAGAAGCGCCGTCTTGTCGCCCGAATAGATACAAAAGGACGCGCCTGAAAACACCTGCCGCGGAGAACCAGAATAGGAAAAAGCCAGTTCTTTGGCTTCGAATAGAATATTACCCACAGGAACACCTCCTGGATAATGATCAAGAATATCTGGAAAGCCGGCGAAGCCGGCGGAAGAGACGACCGTTCAGCGGGAAGCGTTGTCCATAGGCGCGCCATGACGAAGCATCAGCGCGTATGAATTCTATAAAAAGAGAGCTCGGCGGGTCAAAGAGAGCTCACGATGAGGATTTGCAAAGAAGGCCGGAAAGTGTTTGAATGTAATCCGCGCCGCTTTTACTGACGATCCGCTAATACTTCCCGGAGAAAGCGCAATGTCGGCCCGTTCCGCAGAACATACCGAAGTTCCGTCCGCGTCCCTTATCGGCCGCGCCAAGCGCCCGGGTACGCCCGGCTCGAGCCGCGTCCCGGGCAGATATCGCCCGGAGCGGATATCGGTCCCGCACCAGGGCAGAAAGAAGACCCCGATCTAGGACCCCCGCTTTCCAGTCCGGCCCAGGCGGAAAGCGCTCCGCGCTTCCATGGCCGGACGCCGGCGGCCGCCCGCGCGGCGGGCCGCTCTTATAGTCTCCGACTAGGGGGCGGGAACAGCCTGGGAACCGACGGAGAGGACCCCGCCGGGCGCCGCGCTTCTCAGGGACGGATGCGGACGATATATCTAAGGAGGCGCTATCATGGATGCTGGGAAAATACTATCGGCGGTCTCGAAAGTGGAGCTGTTCGGCGGTCTATCGCGGAAAGAACTCGAAATGGTGGCCGGACGAATGGAACCCCGGGCCTGCGCGGCCGGCGAGGTGCTTTTTCGGGAGAACAATCCGCGCGAGGCACTGTTCGTGATCGCAGAGGGGCGAGTAGAGCTATACAAAACCGACGTTTACGGCTCGCGAAGGACGGTGGCGTCCTTCGGCCCCGGTGATTTCTTGGGCGAAGGTTCCTGGGAGGAAGGCTCGCTGCATTCCACCACCGCCGTCGCCGCGACGCCCGGAGAGGTGCTGCGCCTGGACAGAGGGTTCTTCACGCTCGACGCCGCGGCCTCGCTCAAGATACTCTCCAACATCATGCGCGTGATCTCACGGAGGATGCGCAACGCCAACGCGCTTATGATCTCTTCTGCGGCGCAGTACGAGTCGGGCCGCACGCGCCGGGAACACGATCTGCTGGGCGACCGCCTGGTGCCGGCCGAGGCTTATTACGGCGTACAGACCATGCGCGGCATGGAGAATTTCAACATAAGCGGCGTGACGCTAAGCTTCTTTCCTGCGCTGATCGAATCCCTGGCCATGGTGAAGAAGGCGGCGGCACTGGCCAACCGGGACCTGGGCCTGCTGGAACCCGGCGTAGCCGGCGCCATCATTACGGCCTGCGACGAGGTGATCCAGGGCAAGCTGCATAACCAATTCACCGTCGACATGATACAGGGCGGCGCGGGGACCTCGGCCAACATGAACGCCAACGAGGTGATCGCCAACCGCGCGCTGGAACTGCTGGGCAGGGAGAAGGGCGATTACGCCGCCTGCCACCCCAACAACCACGTTAACCTGTCGCAGTCCACCAACGACGCCTATCCCACGGCGGTCAAGATAGCGCTGATAAGAAGCGGCGCCCGGCTGGAGGAAGAGCTGGAAGCGCTGATCAAGTCCTTCGAGGCCAAGGCGGCGGAGTTCTCGCGCGTCATTAAAATGGGCCGCACCCAGCTGCAGGACGCCGTGCCGATGACGCTGGGTCAGGAGTTCGGCGCCTACGCCGCCACCCTGCGCGAGGAGACCGAGCGACTGCGGCAGAACGCGCGCCTCTTCCTGGAAGTCAACATGGGGGCCACGGCCATAGGCACGGGCATAAACTCCGACCCGGACTATCCCCCTAAAGTCATCGCGCACCTGCGGGAAGCGGCCGGGCTGCCCATAGTCAACTCCCCCGATCTGGTGGAGGCCACGCAGGACACGGGGTCTTTCGTCATGTACTCCGCCGCGGTCAAGAGGCTGGCGGTCAAACTGAGCAAGATCTCCAGCGATCTGCGGCTTCTCTCTTCGGGCCCGCGCGCCGGCATCAACGAGATCAACCTGCCGCCCATGCAGCCGGGCTCCTCGATAATGCCGGGCAAGGTAAACCCGGTGATACCCGAGGTAATGAACCAGATCTCCTTCAAGGTGATAGGCAACGACCTAACCGTCACGCTCGCCGCCGAGGCGGGGCAGCTGGAACTGAACGTGATGGAGCCGGTGATCGTCTACAGCCTCTTCGAGTCCATAGAGATGCTGAGGAACGGCATGGCCACGCTGCGGCGCCGCTGCGTGGACGGCATCACCGCCAACGAGGAGCGCTGCCTGGCGCTCGTGCGCGGCAGCATAGGGCTTGTGACGGCCCTGAACCCTCTGCTCGGCTACGATGCCTGCAGTTCGGTGGCCAAAGAGGCGCTGGAAACCGGCGCCAGCGTCTACGATCTGGTGCTTTCCAGGGGGTTGATGTCCAAGGAAGAGCTGGATAACGCGCTGGCCCCGGAGAACATGATAGCGCCGCGCAAGATGCCGGCGAGGAAAAGATAACTCCGGGCTTCCATATGACCGCGCCTGACCGGCCGCCGCTATTTATCAGGGGCGGCCGGAGGCTTTTGAAAAGCGTTCACGTGGAATATTTCGATGGTCCGGCGCGCCTTTTCCAGGCGCAGGCCCGCCTGCTCCCGCAGCGCGGCGAACAAAGCCGACCTATCGCCGGGGGTCCAATGCAGTTCCAGCCTCCAATTCCCTGAAAGGCCGGTTTCATCCTCCACAGGTTCATCGAGGATGTATTCCAGCTTCCTGGCGAAAACCCCGTCGAAGCGCAGGTCTTCGGCCGCGAACTCGCCTTTATCGGGCCTGAACGAGTATCTGGAATCCTGGGAATGCCCTACGATCCGTCTGAGGCCGGGCTTTTCAGCTGTCCTGGTAAGGACCCAGACTTCCCTCTCTTCCGCCGCGCTCTCGACGCGGACCGGCAAAGACGCCTCAGCCAGGCTTCTCCATAAAGCCCCGGCCTGCGCGGCGCGGCCCGTGCCGGCCCTGACCTCGTAATTATAACGGGCATTACGATCGATCCCTCCCGTATACGCTACGCGCACCGGATGGATATCATATCCGTACGCGGAGGCCAGCACGCTCAGCAGCGGCACATTAAGGCCCAGATAAATCCCTTCATCCTTGCAATTACTGATCATGCTCCCCGACCTTTCGGTGTCGCTCGAAAGGACGATCCAGGCGGACGCCAGGGCTTGCGGCATGGAAGGGACCTTATCGGCGCCGCATCCGGCATGCGCGCGACAGGACAGCGCCGCGAATATCAGCGCGGCCACGGACGTCGCTAGTTTCATGATACGCCTCCGTTCTCCGGCAGCGGTCCGCCCGCGCCTTCATCCCATCGGACACGAGTCGCGACCTGAAATATCGTACTTCCGCTCTTGCCGCGGGACAAGGGTCCAAAGGCCCAGCCGGCGGCGCGGGATTTGCCATGACGCCGTCTCAGGGGTATAATGAACAAGTGCGGGCACCCTGCGCGATCCGAACCCCGCTGAAGGCAAGGTAAAAACATGAACGAAGATATGGAATGGGGCTCGCCGGCGATAGACAGTTCCAGATGCTCCGTCTGCGGCGCCTGCGCCGCTATCTGTTCCACGGAGACGCTGAAGATGGAGGACGGAAAGCCCGCCGTTAAGGCGGCCGGGGATTTCGGCTGCATAGCCTGCGGGCACTGCATGGCGGTCTGTCCGACCGGCGCCGTATCGGCGACAGGGCGGGGACTGGCGCCGGGCGACGCCTTCCCCCTGCCGCCGCTTTCGGCGCGGGCCGGGGCCGGGGCGCTGGAAGGGCTGCTGCAGGCCCGCCGGAGCACCCGGCGCTACGAGGACCGGCCGGTGGAAAAAGATCTCATCGAGCGCCTGCTCGCCATGGCGTCCACGGCGCCTATGGGCTTCCCGCCTTCTCCCGTGGGGGTCGTGGTGATAAACGGGAAGGAAAAAGTAAGGGAACTGGCCGGCGACCTCTGCGCTGCCTTCAGGAAGTGGCGGTTCCTGGGCACGCCCATCGGTTCGCTCGTCCTGCGCCTGATGATGAGCAGGACCGAGACCGCGCTGATGAAGAGGTTCGTTCTGCCGATAGTAGAGGAGATAATAAAGGCCCGGGAGAACGGCAGGGACCTGCTGTTCTATGACGCGCCCTGCGTCCTGATCTTCCATTACCCCATGAAGGAGACCACCGACCCGGTCATAGCCTGCAGTTACGCTTCGATAGCGGCCGAGGCGCTAGGGCTGGGCAGCTGCATAATCGGGACCCTGCCGCCGGCGATGCGCGGCAGCGCGGCCCTGAAGCGGAAATGGGGCCTGCCCAAGGATAATTTCGCGTCCATAGCCATGATACTCGGCCACCCGGCCGTGAAGTTCAGGAACGGGGTCCGCCGCAGGTTCGCCTCGGTCGAATACCTCTGACGGCGGCAAGCGGCACGGCCGTTATATACTTCCGCCCCATGAAAGCACGGGCTCAGTCCCGGGCCGGGCCCCCGGAAATGGCGTCGAACTGCTCCCGCCGCTCGTCCTCGCTCAGGTTGTTCGGATAAATGGCGAAATCGTAGGCGGATACGCCGTTCTCCCTGCCGACGTGGCGGGACCATTCGTAGGCGGACCTGAACTGCACCTGTTCGCTCAGCCTGTAGCGGTCCCTCTTCGGGCGCTCCAGTATCCTGGCGTCGTACCACTGGCCGCCATAGTCCGGATGGGTGATGGAGACCTCATAGCCGCCTTTCTCCAGCGGCTTTAGGTCCAGGGAGTAGCGGCCGGAGAAGTCGGTCTCCGCCGTGAACGTATCCTTCTCGCGCGGGCTGGAGAAGACGAGCCTGGCGCCCTGCACGGGCGTGCCGCGCACCACATCCTTGACCGCGCCCTCGAATTTCCACGGGTTCTCTATGACCGGGGCGGAGGCCTCATCGCCGGACGTTCCAGCCTCTTCCCCGGCAGCTTCTCCAGCCTCCTGGGTCCCGCCCGGAGAGGATTCTTCGGTCTGCGCTTCCGGCGCCTGCACCGGAAGGCCCGGGTCCGGCTTCAGGAAATACCAGCCGGCCGCGCCGGCTATCAGCGCCGCGCCGATCACCCAGGGCAGGGAAGAAGCCGGCGCCGGAGCCGCCTCCATTCCCCCTTCCATGGCCGGAGCCGCCATTCGCTCCTCGCGCTCGATCCATTTCCCGAAGATGATCTGGCATTTCGGACATTCAGCGGCGCCTTCCGGCGCCTCAAAACCGCAATTAGGACATTTCGTGGCCATAGTACCGTAAGTTCTCCTTATAAAACCGCGCCGGCCCCGCTTCCCCGGACGCCGCGCGCGTCATTTCCGAGTTATAGAGGCGGCAAGGTTCCTAGTCTCCTCGATGTATGACAGATAGTCGGCGGCCGGAACCAGCCCCTTCTTTTTGAAAACGGCCATATAGTCGCCGGCCGCCTGTATGCGCCAGCCGGGATTAAGTTCCAGCCAGCTTACGGCAGCGGGCGAGAAGAAGGCCCGCACGGCCGCCTCGTCCGGCCCGGTCAGCCTGTATTTATCGGAAAACACCGGGAATCCATCAATGTCGATGTCCCTGAAGCCGACCATCTCTCCGATCTGGTCCAGCAGGTTCTCCGGACGGAGCTCGAACAGGGGGAAGCCCGCGCCGGGGAATCTGAACAGGGCCGGAGTGAAGCTGTGGGTATGCCTGTTCTTTCCCGAGCCGGTGACGTAGGTATGGTCGAATAAATATATGTTCTCCGCTCCGGCGCCTGAAGAAACGAAGAGGTTCCTCGCTTTCCTGGAATGGCCGTGCGTGAAGAGTTCCAGCCCGAGCCGGCCAGTATCGGGGAGAGCGAGCGCGTCGGGGTCGAAGGCCAGGCCGGACGAGAGCGCCAGCTGTTCGAGGTCCTTTTTTCTCTTCCAGGAAAAGTAAAAGGCGGCGCCTACGGCGAGGGCGAACGCCGCGAAGAAAAAAAAGACCATGTTCCCGGGCCAGCCGCCGGCGGCGCGGCCGCGGGAAGCCATCCCGGCCAGAACGGTCCATAACGCCGCGACGGCCGCGGCGGAATATATCATCCGTTTAAGCATATCCCCCCCCTTCTTTCCAATTACCGCCTTATGATACAAAAAACCGCGGCGAATGAGGAAAGCGGAGCGTGACCTGGAAAGGCGGACAAGTTGTATAATCTCCGCGTGCCCGGACCGCGGCGCAAGCGTCCGAAAGTTATATTTTCTCCGCCGGGAACCCGACTTCCGGCGCAAAGGTTCAATGGAGGCCGTATGACAGCGACTGGAACTACCGCCGGGGCCGGTGGACCGAAGAGCGGGAACATTTCCGCCGGCGCCCACATCGGAAGGGAGATCCTGACGGAGAAAGGGTGGCACGCGCTTGAAGCGGGAACCGTGCTGGAAAAGCTGGGCGTCGACGCCTCTCTGGGTCTGAGCCCGGAGGAGGCCGTACGCCGCAGGGAAATATTCGGGCGCAACGCGCTGACTCCGCGTAAGGGCAAGCCGGCCTGGCTCCGCTTTCTACTGCAGTTCCACCAGCCGCTCATCTACATTCTGCTGGCCTCCGCCCTGATAACGTTCGTCCTCAAGGAATGGGTGGACGGAACGGTCATAGCGGCGGTGGTCATCATAAACGCCGTGGTCGGGTTCCTGCAGGAAGCCAAGGCCCTGAAGGCGCTGGAAGCGCTCTCGCGTTCCATGACGACGCAGAGCACGGTGCGCCGCGGCGGAGCGCAGATCGTCCTGCCTTCCACGGAACTGGTCCCGGGCGACATAGCGATCATCGCCTCGGGGGACAAGGTCCCGGCGGACATGCGCCTGCTGAAGACGCGGGAGCTCCGCGTAAACGAGTCCGCCCTGACCGGGGAATCACTCCCCGTCCCTAAAACGGCCGGAACCATAGACCTGGGCGCGGCCCTGGCGGACCGCTCCGACATGGCGTTCACCTCTTCACTGGCGACCTACGGGCAGGGGGAAGGCGTGGTCGTGGCGACCGGAGACCGCACCGAGGTCGGCCGCATATCGGACATGATCTCATCCGCCGAGGACCTGGCCACTCCGCTCACCCGCAAGATCGAACGCTTCAGCCACTTGATGCTCTACGCCATACTCGCTATGGCCGTACTGACGTTCCTCGTCGGAGTCCTGCGCGGCAGGCCCACGGTGGAAACCTTCATGGCCGCGGTGGCGCTGGCCGTGGGGCTGATCCCGGAGGGACTGCCGGCCGCGGTGACCATTACCCTGGCTATCGGCGTCTCCCGCATGGCCGCGCGACGGGCCATCATCCGCAAACTCCCGGCGGTGGAGACCCTGGGCAGCACCATGGTCATCTGCTCGGACAAGACCGGCACGCTTACGGAGAACCAGATGACCGTACAGTCGGTGCGCGCCGGAGGCAGGGAATATGCCGTCGGCGGGACCGGCTACCGGCCGGCAGGCGAATTCAGTTCGGACGGGCGGACGGTCTCCCCGCTGGAGGTTAAGCCTCTCAGGGACTGCCTGACGGCGGGACTTCTCTGCAACACCGCCAGGATCACGGAAAAGAACGGCGTATTCGGGGTCGAGGGCGACCCTACCGAGGGAGCGCTGATAGCTTCCGCCGGGAAGGCCGGCATAACCGAAGGAACGCTGGGGCCATTGGCGCGGCGTATAGACACCCTTCCGTTCGAGTCCGAACACCAGTATATGGCCACTCTGCACGACGGAGGCCCCGGCGCCCCGCGCCTTATCTTCATGAAAGGCTCGGTCGAACGTGTGCTGGAACGCTGCGCCCCTTCCCCGGAGAGGGACGCCGCCATGTCCCGCGCGGAGGAGATGGCCGCGAGAGGACTCCGGGTCCTGGCGTTCGCGCGCAAAGAGTTCCCGGAGGCCAAGACTTCGGTCGGACACGAAGACCTGGCCGGGATGGACTTCCTCGGACTGCAGGGCATGATAGACCCGCCACGCGAGGAGGCCATCGCCGCGGTCGCCAGCTGCCGGACGGCGGGCATCGCGGTAAAGATGATAACCGGAGACCACGCTCTGACGGCCTCGGTCATAGCGGAACGGCTCGGCATCGGCGGGCCGGGGGGCGGCGCGCTCGTCTCCTTCTCCGGAAAACAGCTCGAAGCCATGGACGACACGGATTTCGCGGAGGCGGCGGCGCGCGGATCGGTCTTCGCCAGGGTGACCCCGGAGCAGAAGCTGCGCCTGGTGAAGGCCCTGCAGGCCGGCGGCGCCGTGGTGGCGATGACGGGCGACGGGGTGAACGACGCCCCCGCCCTGAAGCAGGCGAACATCGGCATCGCCATGGGAATAACCGGAACGGAGGTGTCCAAGGAAGCGGCCGACATGGTCCTCACGGACGACAACTTCGCCTCGATTGTGGCGGCCGTAGAGGAGGGGCGCTGCGTCTACGACAATCTGAAGAAGTTCATCGTCTGGGTACTGCCCACCAACCTGGCCGAAGGCCTGGCCATAATGCTGGCCATTTTCCTGGGGATCGAGCTGCCCATTCTGCCGGTCCAGATCCTCTGGATAAACCTTACGACCGCGGTCTTCCTGGGCCTGGCCATGGCCTTCGAACCCAGGGAGCCGGGGCTGATGCAAAGGCCGCCCCAGCCGCCGTCTTTGCCGATCATGACCGGGGATATCCTGTTCCGTACGCTCTATGTCGGACTGTTCCTGGCCGCCGGCGTCTTCGGCCTGTTCGAATACGCCCTGCTGCACGGAGCCCCCGTGGAGGAGGCCCGCACCGTCGCGACGACCACGCTGATCATCGCGATCCCGACCGCCATCAAGGTCTACAACTGGGTGCTCACGCTGTGGCGAGGCAACATCCACCTGACGGTGCCGATGCTGTTCGCGATCGGATTCATCTTCACTTTCATCAACGGCGGCCTGACGGGACTGTTCCTCGGCAACGTCACGATCGACCTGCCGCTGTCCGACACGATGTTCGTCGTGGCCCACTTCCACATGGTGATGGCGATCGCGCCCATCCTGGT
>JAKLEK010000003.1 GCA_022703115.1 Elusimicrobiota bacterium | reverse complement strand
CTGAGCGGACGGACCCACTTGGTGAAATTGGAGGGTTTCAGCGAATACTCGTTCACCAGGCGCACCACTTCGCTTATCGGCTGGAAATTCTCCCAGTTCAGACGCAGTATCCTTACACCGGCCCCCTCCATCTCCTCTATGAACTGGTAATAGTTCTCCTGCAGGCTCTTCAGGTAGTCCGCTTCGATCGCCTTTTCCATGTTCCGGCCCCTGGAGTTTATCCGGTCGAGGGCCGTCTCCACCCTGCAGTCCAGGAAGATCATCAGCTGAGGGAAGACCAGTTCGCGCAGGACCATGTTGTCGAAAAGGTCCAGGTAGGTGTTGTAATCCATGTCGCTTATGATCTTGTCGGGATGCTGGTTGAGCATACGGGCGAATATGGTATCTTCCCAGATGGTCCTGTCCTGCACCACTCCGCGTATCTTCCCGAGGCTGATCCTCGAGACGAACTCCCTGTGCTGGCGGAACCGGTGGTTCAGGAGCCATATCTGCATTATGGTCCCGTATCTTTTCATGTCGCCGTAGAAATTCTCCAGGTAAGGGTTGCCTCCCACCTCTTCCAGGACCGGCTCGAAGTTGAGCGCCTTGGCAAGGTCCATGGTAAGAGTGGATTTCCCGACCCCGATAAGCCCGGCGACCCCGATATATCCTTCCGCGAACATGTTGATCTCCCCTTTAATCCGTCATTTCCCTTTCGGGGGAACGGCTATTTCTTAAGTTCTATCTCCTGCTCTATCCCCTTTATAGCCAGCAGCACGTCGTCCGGGTTGGAGGCCGCCTGTATGATATCGTCCAGCTTGGCCAGACCCTGTTTATGTATCCTCACCAGGGACTGGTTGAACGACTGCATGCCGTAGAATTCGCCCTTCGCTATGGCCTGGTTCACGGCCTCGGTGTTGTTCTCGGCTATCATCTTCCTGATGTGCGCGGTCCCGGCCAGCACCTCCACGGCGGGGATGCGCCCGCCGTTGGTGCAGGGCAGCAGCCTCTGCGAAACTATGCCCTTCAGGGCCTCGGAAAGCTGGATGCGCACCTGGGCCTGCTGGTGGGGCGGGAACAGGTCCACTATGCGCGAGATCGTCTGCACGGCGTTGACCGTATGCATCGTTCCGAGCACCAGGTGGCCCGTCTCGGCCGCGGTGATGGCGGCCTGGGTCGTTTCCAGGTCGCGCATTTCTCCGACCAGTATCACGTCCGGGTCCTGGCGCATCGCCCCGCGGAGCGCCTCCACGAAGGTCAGGGTGTCGGTCCCTATCTCGCGCTGGCTTACTATGCTTTTCTTGTTCTCGAAAACGAACTCGATCGGGTCCTCTATGGTTATGATATGTCCGGCCCACTGGTTGTTCAGATGTTCGACCATGGCCGCCAGCGTGGACGTCTTGCCGGAACCGGTGATGCCGGTGACCAGTATAAGGCCGCGCTCGTTATGCAGCAGCTTCTTGATGGACTCGACCGGCAGTTTCAGGTCCTCGAAGGAGGGGATCCTGGCCGGTATGTGGCGGATGGCGACGCAGATCTTGGTCTTCTGCAGGTAGACGTTGAAACGGAACCGGCCTATCGAAGCGTCTCCGTCCACGGAAAAATCCACGTCGTGCTTCTCTTCGAAGATCGCCTTGAGCCTCGGATTGAGCAGAGGGAAGATCATGTCCTCCACTTCTTTCGGGGTCATCATGGAGCCGTTGATCTGGTTGACTACGCCGTTTATGCGCAGGAAGACCGGGGCCCCGCCCCTTATGTGCGTATCGCTGGCCTTGTGGTCCACCATGGCTTTGAGCAGCGTTTTCAGGTCTATGGCCATACAGAGCGGTCCCCTCGTGTCGGTCCTTTATTTAAGCCGCCGCGCCCCGGCCTTCCTTCTCAGGAAAGCGGGTTTGTCCAGGTCCTCGTCCTGCATACCGGCGAGGATCATGCCGGCGTTCCCCATATTATCGAAAAAATCGTCCGAAGGCCGCGGCCGCTTCCTGCCGCGCCGTCTTTCCAGGTCCAGGCAGAGGTCGTTCTTGGGGCGCGAGGGGAAGCCGGTGGCTATCACCGTTATCTTCAGGTCCTCGCCCATGGTCTCGTCGTCGGCCTGGCCGAACTTGATGAAAGCGTCCGGATTGGAGGACTTCCTAATGTACTCCATAGCCTCTTCGATCTCGGAAAGCTTGAGGTTCTTGGCGCTTGTGAAGCTGACCAGGATACCTTTGGCCCCGTCTATGACCGCGTTCTCCAGCATGGGGGAGCGTATGGCCTGGGACGCCGCCTCCAGATGGCGCTTCTCGCCGGACGCCCGGCCGATGCCTATAAGCGCCTCTCCGGACTTGGTCATGATCTTGCGCACGTCCTGGAAGTCCACGTTGATGATGCCGGCGGTGGTGATGACGTCCGATATCCCCTGTATCGCCTGCCTCAGCACGTCGTCGGCCACGCGGTACGCCTCGGTCGCGGTCGTATCCACCCCGACGGCCTCCCTCAGCCTGTCGTTGGGGATGACCAGAAGGGAATCGACGTGCCTGCGCATCTCGCATATCCCCTGCTCCGCCTGCGCGGCCCTCACCGTGCCCTCGAACTCGAACGGCCGGGTAACCACGCCTATTACCAGGGCGGAGGTGAATTTTTTGGCGAGCTGAGCCACTTCGGGGGCGGCGCCGGTCCCGGTACCGCCGCCCATCCCGGCCGTTATGAAGATGAGGTCGGCGTCCAGGAGAGATTCCTTGATAAGGTCGGCTGACTCGAGCGCCGCCTCGCGGCCGCGCGCGGGGTCACCGCCGACGCCCAGGCCCTTGGTGAGGTTCTCGCCTATCTGCACCCTGTTGGGCGCCTTATTGCGCCGCAGGTCCTGAGCGTCGGTGTTGAAAGCCACGAACTCGACCATGCGAATGTCGGCCTCGACCATGCGGTTGACGGCGTTGCCGCCGCCGCCGCCCACGCCGATGACCTTTATCCTGGCTTCTTTATCACGGAAGTCGCCGCTGTATCTGATGCGAGTTTCTGTCATATGAAGAACGGAACCTCCGGCCGGCGGAACCGCCGGCCGGACCGGGCCCTAGAACAGGTCCTTGGCCCAGCGCCACCAGGCGGCCGGGAGCATCAGCGGCCGCCGCCTGGCCGCCGGCTCGTTCACTCCCCAGGGTTTCAGATACTGGTAGCAGACCAGTCCGATAGCCGAAGTGTAGGTCTGGTTCTGGTATTCTTCCGGACAGTCTATGATGTCCGGCCGCGCGAAGCCCTGCCGCGCCTGTTTCAGGTCAAGCAGCTGTTCAGCCGCTTCGTTCATGCCGCGCAGCATGGCGCCGCCGCCGGTCAGCACCGCCCCGCCCGGAAGGTCCGAGGAATTGCAGTTCTGGAGGAAAGCGTTTATCTTCTCGAACATCTCTTCGGTCCTGGGCTGGACGTAATCCAGCAGGTCCCGGGCCTTTATCTCCTTCTTGGTCCGGGCGTCCAGGCCGGTTATCTGGAGCAGCCTGTCCTCTTCCACCAGACTGGAGAGGACCGCGCCGTGCTTCTCCTTTATCTCCTGCGCGGTCGCCATCGAGGTCCCCAGTCCGTAGGCTATATCCCTGGTGACCTGGTCGCCCCCGAGAGGTATCTCGCTGGAGAAGCGGAGGCTTCCCTCGTAGTAGACCCCCACCGAAGTCGTCTGGCCGCCTATGTCGATAAGAAGGCAGCCGAGGTCCTTCTCTTCCGGAGAAACGACCAGTTCGCCGATGGCGAGCAGATTGTAAACCGTATCCACGACCCTGAACCCGGCCTGCGACACCGACTTCATGAGATTGTTTATATGCGAGCTCTGCGCCGTGACTATGTGGACGCTCACCTCCAGCAGGGCGCCCTCCATGCCCACCGGATTGGGCACGCCGCGCTGGCGGTCCAGGGAAAACCCCTGCGGAATGACGTGAAGGATCTCGCGATCGGACTGGACGGGTATGGCCTTGGCGGTCTCTATAACGTTGGAGACGTCCTCGGCCGTTATTTCCTTGTCGGAACGGGCGATATTGTAGGCCCCGCGGTTATTGAACGTCATTATGTGCCCGCCGCGGACACCGAGGTACACTTCTCCGACGATCTCCTTCGCCTTCTCCTCGGCGGATTCCATCACGTTCGCTATCACGCGCTGGGTTTCCGCTATATTGACCACCACGCCGCCCTTGAGGCCTTTGCACGGCATGGACGCGCCTGAGAGTATCTTGATCCTGTCCGACTCCGGATCGTGCTCCGCCAGGACGCATGTGACCCGGCTCGACCCCATATCGAGGCCGGCGATGATGTCTGACTTTGCCATATAGAAGCTCCGAAAACGGACCGGGAAAGTGCCGCCTAAATTCTACTTAAATATCGCCCGCTTTAGAAACAAAAACTTTGCCGTCGCCGAAATAACGCATATCCACCCGCAAGGGCCCCTTGACCCTGCCGGAAGCGTCCGCAAGCACCTCGTTGAGCCTGGAGACCTTGGCTTCAGTGAATTCGAAATCCCCCCACAGGACCGAAGCGCCGTTCGCCAGCTCCAGCCTGCAGGTACTTTCCCGTCCGGAACCGGGAGACGGATATTCCAGCTTGACCGGCCTGGAAAGTAGCCCCGAGGAAAGAGGAGAGAACTCCTTCAGGAAAACCGCCAGCCGCGCCAGCCCCTCCCCGGAACGCAGCTCGACCCCGAAAATATCGGCCGGCTCCGGTCCGTAATTCTCGGTCAGAAGCCGGCCGTCCTCGGCCAGATACCTCTCCTCTCCCGGCGCCGCGTCCGGGGGACGCGCCGCCTGCAGCAGACGCACTTTCGCCACCACGCTCTCCGGGACCGCCTTCACGCTGACCCGGCCGCGCAGGAAACTCCGCTCCACCTCCACCCGGTTCAGGGACGGGAAGTCCGTTTTCAGGCCGGCCGCGAGCGCCGCGGCGTCGGAACTGAAAAAAGCCGAACCCATCTTCCCCGACATGCGCCGCTCAATCTCCGCCGATACTTCCCTGGAGGGACTTTCCACCGAAAGTTCACCGGCCTTGAAGGCCAGAAAACGCCCGGGCGACAGGCCGGAGAGGGCGCGGGCCGCGCGCAATCCGGAAAAAACGATGAGAACGGCCGCGGCGCACACCGACAGGGTCAGGCCGGCGTTCCTGAGGAACCGGTACCTCACCTTGACGCGCATCTTCACCCTGTATCTTCTTGAAGAGGCCATAGCTAAAGCGGAACTAAGCGACCTTGCCGGGCGGACGCGGGCGGAAAGCCCGATGAACCGGCCCCGTCACGGTACATTATATTCTAATCGGAAAAAATCCACAAATCCGGCGGGGCCGGGCCTGATTTGTAATGCGGGGGTTATTTTGTATAATTAGACCGTCGCGCCCGTAGCTCAGGGGTAGAGCATCCGCCTTTTAAGCGGGTGGCCGCGCGTTCGAATCGCGCCGGGCGCAAATTTCAGCTTGACACGGCCCCCGGCTTTGTTTATAGAATTGGTACGCCGGCGCCTCGAACGGGCCGTGGCCGGATGCGGGGGGAAAGAGTCCGGCGTTCGGCAAACAGGAGAGAACATGTCCAATATCAGGAAAGGTTTTACGCTGGTCGAACTGCTGGTCGTCGTGCTCATCATCGGCGTGCTGGCTTCGGTCGCCATACCGCAGTACTTCAAAGTCGTGGAACGGTCCCGGACTTCAGAGGCGAAGACGATATTCGCCAGCATAAAGGCCGCCCAGGAGCGGAACATCGCCAAGGAAGGCGTGTATACCAACAGCTGGGACAGGCTGGATATAACGATCAAGAACGCGACTGGAGTGGACTGCACCGGCACCGGCGCCTGCGCGACCAAGGTCTATTCCTACCAGATAGCCGCCGGCTGCAACACCTGCACCGGCACCCAGGGTTCCTGCACCGTCACGGCGACCCGCCTCGCGGCCAACCCCGCCACCGGAACGCCGGCCCCGCCGGAGAGGTACGGGACCTATCCGATCACCTTCAACGTGGTCACCGGCGTGATATCCTGCACCGGCTACTGCTCCACCGAGCTGATCTAGTCCGGAGCCGCAAAGGAAAGGCCGCCGGGGGTATCCCCGGCGGCCTTTCCTTTTCCCGGCCGCGGAAGGGCGGCGGTTACTCCCCGCCCTTTTTCATGGCCTCTATCCTGGTCATCGCTTCAGAAAGTTTCGTCCGGAAATCCTCCAGCGACTTCCGGTAGGCGGCCTCCCGCTCCTCCTCCGCCCGCCTGACCGCGTCCAGTTCCCTGTTCTTCCCGGCGAGGGCCTCATCCAGCTCGCGCCTGAACTCCGTTTCCCTGGCGGTCATCCGCTCGTTCAGCGCGCGCACCCTGGCGCTTTCCAGCCCCTTGTCCCTGTCCCCGTCGGCGATCAGGCGCTCCCGCTCGGCGCGCAGCCCCGCAACCTCCTCCCGGAGAGCGGCGGCCTCCTGTTCCTTCCTGCGGTATTTAAGGTCCAGGTCCTTCTCTTTTTCAGCGTAGAGGCGCTCCAGACGTTCCCGCTCGAAAGCCGCGGCCTCTTCCCTGGCGGCCCTGGCGGACTCCAGAGCCCTGTTCAGCTGCGCTATCTTTTCCTCGTACAGCCGGGCCGTGTCGGCGAAGGACGCTTCCTGCGCCTGCGACTCCGCTTTCCCGCGCCTGCGCTCCTCTTCCACCGCCAGCCTGGCGTCCTCCCGGGCCTTGGAGAGCTCCTCCCTGAGACGCCGGATCTCCTCCTCCTTCCTGGACATGCCGAACCCCGCGTCCTTGAGCTGTTCCTCGTACATCGCCGCGAGATGCTGTTTTTCGGACGCATGGCGGGCGCCCGCCGCGGCGAGCTCCTCGGCGAGCTGGCGCTCGTAGGCCGCCTTGAGCTGGACGCGCAGTTCCGCTATCTCCGCGTCCGCCTTGACCTTGACGGCGTCGGTCGCCCGGCGCGCCTCGGAGGCCTGCGCCTGGTACGACATCGAATCGTTCACGGCGCCCTCGAGTTCGCGGCGCAGATGGGCTATTTCCTCGACCTTCAGCCGGAGATTGTCCTCGTAGATGCGCCTGGCGGATTCTATCTCGCCCTTCAGCGCGCCGGCATGCTTGTCCAGCTCGACCTTGAGCCGGACCTCGTATTCGGACTGCAGCTGCTTCTCCCGGAAGAGGGCCTCTTCCTGTTTGACGTTGTACTGCGTCTGAAGCTGCTCTATCTTGTGGACGAGCCCGTCCCGGTCGGCCTGAACGTTCCTGCTGTTCTCCTCGAAAACCTTCAGGTTGCGCTCGAGGTAGTCTATCTCCTCCTGGCGCTTGCGCAGGTCCTCCCTGTAGCCGTTCTCCATCTCGGAGATCTTTTCGGACAGACGGCCGCGCTCGTGCTCTATGGCGATCTTAAGACGTTTGGGGATCTCGGCCTCCAGTTCGGAATACCTGGTCTTTTCCGCAGCCAGTTCGTCGCTCAGGCGCAGCAGCTTATGCTCCATGTCCGACTGAAGGTTCTTCTTCTCGCTCTCCAGGGCGCGGATCACCCCTTCCAGGCTGCCCATCGCCTGTTTATATCTGTTCAGGTCCTCGTCCCGGCGGCGCACGGCCTCCGGCAGCTCGGACAGCTGCGTCTGCAGCAGGCTTATCTTGACCCGGCAGTCCTCGATCTCACGGTCCTTGTCCGCCAGTTTGAGCTCGAGCGCCGATTCCTTCTGCTTCAGCGCCTTTTCCCTTTCCGCGGCTTCCTGCTGAAAACTGTCCTTGGCCCATTTAAGGACGGCCTCGTGCTTCTTGAACTCCTCCGCGGCGAGCTGTTCCCTTTTCTCAAGGGCCGCCTGCCTGTCGGCGTACGTCCTCTCCAGAGCGCTCTTCGCGGCGCCCAGTTCTTCGGCCGTCTTCCTGCGCTCCTCTTCCAGCCTGGAGGCCAGCAGTTTCTCGAATTCCTGCTGCTTCTTCATCTGGTCCTGACGCACCTGCCACAGCTCGGCCTCGACCTGCGCCCAGCGGGAGCGCAGCTCTTCGGATTTTTTCTGGTAGTCCGCGGCCAGCCTGGCCTCCTTCGCGCCGAAGGCCTCCTCCTGCCTGGCGGACTTCTCCTCCAGTTCCTTCTCCCTTTCGCCCAGTCTTTCCAGCCTGGAACGGAACTGGATCTCCAGCGAATTCTGCCTGGACTTCATCTCCTCGTCGTGCGCGCGCAGCAGCTTTTCCATCTCGGAGTTCTTGTTCTTAAGCTGGTTCTCGAGGAACGACGCCTGGGAGGTCTTCTCCTGAAGGGTCTGCCTGGAGCGCAGCCCCTCCTCCTGCAGGACGCGGATCTTGTCCAGCGCCCAGCGCAGCGCCAGTCTGGCCGTCTCCACGTCGTTTATCGCTTTCTCGTTAAGTGAGGCTTCGTCAAATTGTTCGCTCATAATGTATCAGCTCCGTAATATGCGGCCCCGCAGCCCGGCAAACGCCCGACAGATACGATCTTAGTACCCCGGTATTGCGCAAATGTTGCCTAAAAGGTAAATCTTTTCCTTTACTATTATACGGTTTTTTCCCCGCGCCGGCACCATGCACGCCGGACCGCCCCGCGCCCGGCCGGGCCCGAGCCGCGGCTATACTCCGGTCTTGCCCCTTTGCTATCATATCCCCATGAAGGGTTTTTTCATCGTCCTTGAGGGTCCGGACCGTTCCGGAAAATCGACGCAGGCGAAGCTTCTGGCCCAATGGCTCAGGTCACGCCGGCGGAAAGTGCTGCTTACCCGGGAGCCCGGAGGCACGCGCCTCTCGGAGAAGCTTCGCGAGATCCTTCTCGACCCGAAAGAACAGATAGAACCCCTGACCGAGCTTTTCCTTTACGAGACCTCCAGGGCCAAGCACACCCTGTCCATAATCCTCCCGGCGCTGGCGTCGGGGAAAGTGGTCGTCTCCGACCGCTTCACCATGTCGACCACGGCCTATCAGGGGTACGGACGCAGACTGCCGGTGGCCACGGTGGAGACCCTGAATAAAATAGCGACCTGCGGGATAGCGCCGGACCTGACGGTGGTACTGCGGGTCCCGGGCAGGATCTTCGAGGAGCGGGAAAGGCTGGCGCAGAAACTTTTCGGCGCGGACAGGATGGAGAGGGAATCGGCCGGCTTCAGGCGCAGGGTCAACGGCGCCTACAAGGTCCTGGCCGCCAGGCCGGGCGTGGTCAGCATAGACGCGGCCCGCGGCATAGAAGAGATACACGCCGAGATAAAATCGCTGGTCGCCGCCAGACTGGGCCTCAAGGAAGGCCGCGCGAGAGCGGCGTCCGGAAAGGGCTGAGGGCTCCGGCCGCGCACGCGCGCCGGCACGTTATGTCTTTCCAGGATATCATAGGCCATAAGAACGCGATAAAGAGGCTCCGCGCCCTCATCGCCGGGGAACGCGTGCCGCCCGCCCTGCTTTTCCACGGCCCCGAAGGCGTGGGCAAGTTCCTGGCGGCGTCGGAATTCGCCAAGGCCATAAACTGCACCGGCCCGGCCGTAAGCGAGGACGCGGCGGACGGCCTTTTCTCCGAGCCCCCCCCAGCGGCCCAGCCCGCGCCGGAGGGGCCTTCGGCCGACGCCTGCGGCGCCTGCGTTTCATGCTCGCAGGCGGATAAGGGCGTGCATCCGGACCTGCGCGTCATAGACTCCCGGTTCCAGGGCCTGCTGCTGGACGAGGACGAGCAGAAACAGAGGACCCTTCGCATAGACACCGTGAGGGAATTCACCCGCTACGTCTATCAGAAAGCGATCCTTTCGAAATGGAAGGTCTTCATAGTCAACGACGCGCACACCCTGAACAACCAGTCTCAGAACGCGATGCTGAAGGTGCTGGAGGAGCCTCCGCCCTTCAACCTTTTCATCCTGGTGGCGGCCAAGAAGAACCTCCTTATCCCCACGATCCTATCCCGCAGCTGCGCGGTCGAGTTCTCCAGGCTTTCCCAGGAGGAGGTTTCCGGCGTCCTGACGCGCGGCGGCATGGACCCGGAGGAAGCGCGGACCCTGGGAGGGCTTTCCGGCGGCTCGGTAAGAAAGGCTATGGATATCAAGAAAGTCCGCGACCGTATAGCCGGCGCGGCGGCCGGGCCGCGCGGCGTCTTCAGGCTGGTGTCCGGGCTTCCCCGCGAACCCTATCTGGCGCGGGAAGAAGCCAAGCTGATGCTGGATATGCTGCTGGTCTCCGCCAGGAAAGAATGGCTCTCCCGCCCCCCCCTGCCTTCCTCCCCGCACGCCGCTCTCATCAGGAAGCTGCTGGAGTACCGCCGGTACCTGAACCAGAACGTTTCGCACGGCCTGGTACTGGAAGCCGCGCTCCTGGAATGCGGAAAAATGTCGATAACGCTTTGAACGGGAAGCCGCGCGTCCGACCCCGGATCACTCCTCCGGGGTCGGCTGCTTCCGCATGGAAGCCAGAGCCCTGTACATGACGGCCAGGAGGCCGGATACGGCGTACAGGGAGAAGAAGAAGAAAAGCGCGTCCTGAGGGTACGCGGCGATCAGGAAAAGAATGGTCAGGATCAGCATCAGCCCGCGGATGGACTTCGGGTTCAGGACGCTTCCCTGTTTGAACGCGGCGTACGGCACGGACGAGACCATGAGGAGCGAGAGCGCTATCATGATGAACGGGGTTATGCCGTACACGAAAGGCATCTGGTCCATCACAATCTTCACGCTGCGCACGCTTCCGCCCGCCTCGAGCATGCTGTAGGCCAGCACGAACGACGAGAGGATACCGGCGGCCGCCGGTATCGGCAGCCCCTGGAAATAGACCTTGGAGCTTTCCCCGAAATGCGCTTTGAGGTTGAACCTCGCCAGGCGCAGCGCCCCGCAAAGGATGTAAAGGAACGCCACCGGATATCCCCAGAAGCCGTAATCCTTCAGCACGAAATTGTACATGAGGTAGGCCGGGGCTATGCCGAACGACATCCAGTCGGAGAGGGAGTCTATCTCCACTCCGAAGGAGCTCTCGCCGTGCACCAGCCGCGCCACGCGTCCGTCCAGCATGTCCATCACGTAGGACATGATGACGAACCAGGCGGCCAGCACGTAATTGCGTTCGGAGGCCGAAATTATGGAGAAGAAGCCGAACGCCATGTTGGCGATGGTGAAGAGCGAGGGAAGCACGACCGCGCCCGTCTTCTTTATCTTTACAAGGTCTATCCTGCCGGTCTTAGCTGTCTGTTCCATGTTCTCCTACCGGGGCCATCGGCCCAGCACGGTCTCCGCTCCGTACACCTTGTCCCCTGGCTTGACCAGGACCGAGGCGTCCTTGGGCAGGTACACGGCCACCTGGGAGCCGAAGTAGATCATTCCGATCCTTTCCCCGGCCTTCACCTCGTCGCCGGCCTCGACATAGGCGACGATGCGGCGCGCTATGGAACCGGTCAGCTGTTCCACATGGGCGAAGCGGCCGTTAGCGCCGTTTATTTTTATCAGGTTGCGCTCGTTCTTGACCGCCTCGGGTTTGTACGCTATCTCGAATTTTCCGCGCGTATAAGTGACGCTTTCGATCTTTCCGTCGATGGTGGCCCGCTGGAGATGGACGTTGAAGACGGAAAGGAAGATCCTTACCACGATCACGTCCGGATCGCCTTCGGAACCCACGCTGAGGACCGTGCCGTCGGCCGGACAGGCTATCTCTTCAGGCGAGAAGACCCTGTTCCTTTCGGGGTCGCGGAAGAAATACGCGGTGAAAAGGGCGATGAGCGAGCCGAGGGCCAGTATAGGGATGCCGGCCCATCTGGACCAGACGCAGATGACCCCGCCCGCGGCGGCCGCGGCGGCGGCGGCGTATATAAGTTTGAGCCCTTCCGGAACTATACCCATGTTTTTCTCCTCACAAGATCACGTTCGTCACACACTCGGGCAGCTGGGCAAGGCGGGACTCCTGCTCACCCGCTCCCTCCCGGTCGCTCCTTCGCAGCCGGCCGCCCTCGCTGCGTTCGCTTCGCTCACTCTTCTCGCACCGCGAGCGCTCGGGTCGGCTTCGAGTCCCTAAGCTACCAAGGTGGCTGGGCAAGGCGGGACTCGAACCCGCACGACCTTGCGGTCAACGGATTTTAAGTCCGTCGCGTCTACCAGTTCCGCCACAAGCCCGCTTTTCCAAAATCCCGTCTTTCCGTAAACCCCGGAAAGCGCCAAGCGCCGTCTATTCTAGCAAATCTGCCGCTCCCGTTGTCTCCTAAACTCCCCCGTGAACTATATATATCCCCATCCCCCAAGTCCGAGGGCCTTTTCATAATAATGTCAACCCTTAAATAGGGTCCGCGGGGCCTGCCAGGGGCCTGGAACGCGGAACCGGCGTCGCGTACACCGTACGCGCGCCTGCGTTCCTCGGCCTCCGCGCTTCGTATGCTCGGCCTCCGGACGCTTCCGCTTTTCCAGTTCCCCTGTCTCCCGCTCCAATTAAGGAACGTCCTTGAATCTAATAGGACCGAATATAGCTATACTCCCTTGGAGCGGTTGACGGGGGGCACAGGGGTCGAAGGGCCGTCACGCAGGCCGAGCCTTACGTAAGCGGCGAGGCCGAGTGGGAGCGCGGCCACGGTGTGGACGATAGCGTGCCCTTGGACCCCTGTGCCCCCCGGCAGCCCAGCGTACCCAGGGGAACCAGCCGAAGGATGACAGAACCCGGCCCCCGGGAAGCGCGGGGGACGCGGCGGTTGCCTGGCGGCAGGCAAAACACGTAGAATTTCCCCGATGAAAGTTCTTTCCGGCTGCCGCGCGCTCCGCCTCGCTCTGCTCTGCGCCCTCACGGTACTAGCCGCCTGTTCCGCCACCGGCGCCCGGCGCACCCTCACCCCGGCCGGCCCCGCCGGCGCCGCCGAAAAAGATATCTGGCCCGACCCCTTCCCCGCCCCCGGCAGGACCACCATGCGCCCGGCCCTCACCCAGGGCATACGCGGAAGACTGGCCGCGCTCGGGCTCAACGGCATCCCGGGCCTGAACGGAGAAAGCGTCTCCCGGATCCTTGTCCTTTTCCCCTCCGACAGGGCCAAAGCGGGCGCCCTGACCTTCGAAATAGAGGAAGGCCCCGACAAAGGCATCCACCAGTGCGAAGCCCTGGGCCGCGGCTCGACCTCGCTGACGCCGAAAAAGGGCTGGGTCCCCGCGGCCGTGCGCGAAGCCGACGGCCGCGAAACGCCCATATTCTACTCGCCCAAAGAAGAGCCGGACGGCGCGACTCAGCCGGGGATTTACGACCTGCGGAACATGCGCCCTACCGAATACAAGATCGCCTTCCTGGGCAAAGACCTATCCGGCGAAGAAGAACTCGCCGCGCGCCTGCTCCGGCCGGACGCGGACGAAAAACCGTTCTTCACCGGAGTCTGGAAGCACTGGTATCCGCGCGACCCCGAATACTCCGGCATCGCCCCGGTGGACATGGTATGGTCAGCCCGATACCAGCGCTTCTCTCAGGGCGCCGGAGTGCCCGTCTTCGAACTCCCGGACGTCAGAAAAGACCCGGACCAGATAAAGAGGAACCCGCTCTACTACTCCGGCCCCAACGGCCGGCACGGAACGGCCATACATACCGACAGATGGGACGACCGCGCGACCGCGGCGGACCCAAGGAAATCCGCCGCCAACGAGTTCCGCAGCTTCCTGTTCCGGGACACCGCCGGCTGCGTAAAGGTCCGCCCCGACTGCCTAGTCCTGATCAACCGCTTCATTGACGAACAGGCCGCCAAAGGCCGCTCGGTCCAGCTCGAGGTCCGAGAGGCACCCGGACGCTGAAGCCCCCGACGGCCGGAAGGCCCTTGACACCGGACGGCCGGCTCTGCTACAATTTATCTACCGGTAGGTAAATTTTATGTCCACACAGCGGCGTGACACCACGAAAAAAGGCGACAAGGCGCGCAAGCGCATTCTGGAAACGGCTTCGGCAATGATGGCCGAGAGGGGCCCGGACGGGGTCTCGATGCGCGAGATATCCATGCGCCTTAAAGTGACCAAGCCGGTCATCTATTACTATTTCAAGAACAAGGAAGAACTAATCCGCGCCGCTTTCCTTGAAGGAACAAGGCACTTTCATGAGATCCACGCCCGCATAAAGGAACCGGGGCTGACCCTCGAGCAGCGCCTCGACGTGATCTTTTCCGGCTACCTGGACCTGATAAAGCGTTACCCGGACCTGCCCAAATGCGCGCTGAAGATAATGGCATCCCCCTCCTCCGGGGTACTGGCGACCATGGCCATGGAGCTGAAAAAACAGAACCAGAAGACCATAGAGGAAACGCTCGGAACCGAGGCGGAGAAAGAGGGTTTCTCGAAAGCAGGCATAGCGGCGCTGCTGCATCTGGTAAGCGCGGTGATCCGGAATTTCATGATCGAGGCCAGGGAAAGCGGCATGCGCGGACTGGACAAGGCCCTTCCGCGCCGCCTGGCGAAAGCGGTTTCCGCCGGCGCCCGCGCCCTGGCGCTGACGCTCCTGCTCCTGCCTTCCGGCCCAGGCTCCGCCTCGGCGCTGGACCTGACGGTGGACGAAGCCGTAGCCACCGCTCTGAAGAACAACGCGGCCGTGGTGACCGCCGAAGAAGCCAGGCTCATATATAAGGAGAAGATACGCGAATACTGGGGAACGGTCTTCCCCCAGCTCTCGGCCGGCGGCCAGTACACCCGGAATATCAGCGCTCCGTCCTTCTTCCTCGCCGGAAACAAGATAAAGGTCGGGCTCAAGCACGCCTACTCCGGCTCTCTGGACCTGGACCAGGTGCTCTGGTCCGGCGGCAAGGTCAGGACCGGCATCAGAATGGCGAACATGTACGCCGCCGACAGCGAAGAGCAGCTTAAGACCGCCAGGAGCGGCGTCGCCAAGGCCGTGAAACAGATGTACTATTCCGTGCTTCTCTCCAGCGCCTTCGCGTCCATCCAGATGGAATCCCTGTCCCTCGCGCGCCAGCATCTGGCCACCATAGAGGCGCAGTACAGGCAGGGCGTGGCCAGCGACCTGTCGGTCCTGCGCCAGACCGTGGAGGTATCCAACACGGAACCCGCCCTGACCCAGGCCCAGAACCTTTACGAGTCGGGTCTTATTGAGTTCAAGAACCTGCTGGGGCTCGATCCGGAAACGGACATGAACCTTACCGGCGAACTGGCCTGCTCCCCCGCAAGGGACGAAAACCTTGAGAAGCTGTACAAAGCGGCTCTGCTGAACCGCCCGGAATACCGCGACGCCAGGATCCGGCGCGACCTGTACCGCGAGACCATAAAGCTGGAACGTGCCGGACACTTCCCATACCTTGGCGCCTTCGCCTCCAGGCAGTTCCAGGGACAGACGGACAGCGGCTTCCCGAAAGGGCCTCAGCGGGCATGGAGCACCACCGCCGGGCTCAGGCTTTCCCTGCCCATTTTCTCCGGCGGCTCCACCTCGTCCAAGGTAAGGCAGGCCCGGCTGCAGGCGGAGATAGCCGACACCGAACTCAGGGAACTGGAGCGCAAGATCAAGATCTCGGTGAAAAAAGCGTGGCTCGGCCTCAAAGAGGCCTCCATAAGGCTCGAGTCCCAGACGACCTCGGTGGAAACGGCCCGGAAGGTCCTGGCCGCCACCGAGGTAAGGTTCAAGAACGGCCTGGCCAGCCAGCTGGAGCTGAACGACGCCTCTCTGGCGCTGAACAGGTCCAGGACCCTTTTCACCCAGGCGCGGCACGACGCCTGCTCGGCGGACGCCGAGCTGAGATGGACGCTTGGGGAATAACCGACGGCGACCGGCTCTGCGGCCGGACATATAAGGACCCATTATGAAAAGCATCAACTTCCGCATACTTATCTTTACCGCGGCCGCCGCGGTCTCCGCGGCCGGCTGCGGGAACAAGGACCTGGAGGCTTTTAACAAGCTGGAGAAGGACCGCTTCCTGGTGAAGATAGAAAAGGCCCGCGTACAGGACATCGAGGAATATATCGCCCTCGTCGGCTCGGTAAAGGCCATGGACGAGGCCGTGCTCTATCCGCGCGTCGCCGGAAAGCTGCTCAGGAACCTTCTGACAGAGGGCGACCAGGTAAAGAAGGACCAGGCGGTGGCCCTGATCGAAAGGGACGAGCCCGGCGTGCAGTACGAGCCGGCGCCGGTTCCGTCCACGCTGAACGGAGTGGTGGGACGCGTGTATCAGGATTCCGGGGCGAGCGTCACCCCCCAGACCCCGATAGCCCTGGTGGTGACGCAGGGACAGGTGCGCGTAGTTGTGGACGTGCCGGAGCGCTATGTGGGAAAGGTGCGCGCCGGCCAGGCCGCGCGCATAAAAGTGGACGCCTTTCCGGACACCGTCTTTCGCGGCAAAGTCTACAGGGTCAGTCCCGTAGTGGATTCCAGGACGCGCAGCGCGGCCATAGAGATCCTGGCGGAAAACGCGGACGGCCGGCTTAAATCGGGCATGTTCACCGAGGTGCGCCTGGTGGTAGGAGCCAGGGCCGGCGCCGTAGCGGTGCCCTCGTCCGCCATACAGGAAGACGAGGGCCGCCTCTACGTTTTCGTCCCGCTGAACGACACCGCTTCCAGGCGCGAGGTCAGGACCGGCATAACCAACGGCGACTATACGCAGATAGCCTCCGGACTTAAGTCCGGAGAGGACCTCATAACCTTCGGCCTTTACGGCCTCAAGGACGGAAGCAAGATAAAGACGGCCGACAAGGAGTAAGCCGCGCGGCATCCGGCCGGCGGCCCACGCGCGGCGCACGCACCCTATGAAGATAACCGAGATATCCATCAAACGCCCGGTCCTGACCACGATGATGGTCTCAGCCCTCGTGGTGCTGGGAACATTCTCCTACTTCCGGCTCGGCGTCGACCAGATGCCGAACGTGGAATTCCCGTTCGTGGTGATACAGACGACCCTCAGGGGCGCCGGGCCCGAGGAGATAGAGTCCTCCGTCACCAAACCCATCGAGGAATCGGTGAACACCATCTCCGGGATCGAGGAACTCAACTCCACCAGCTTCGAAGGCCTCTCCATGGTGCTCATAAAGTTCAAACTGGAGAAGAACGGTGACGTGGCCGCCCAGGAAGTGAGGGACAAGATAAACGCCGTGCTCGCGCAGCTGCCGCAGGGCACCGACCAGCCGGTCGTATCCAAATTCGATATCGGAGCCATGCCGGTGGTGAACATAGTCGTCTCCGGCAACAGGGACCTGATAGAGCTCACCCAGTTCGCGAAGAAGAAGATAAAAGAGAACATTGAGACGGTCGGCGGGGTCGGCTCGGTGGACATCATCGGCGGACGCGAGCGCGAGATACATATAGTCGCCAATCCCATGAAGATGGCCTCCCTGAACCTGTCCGCCAAGCAGCTGAAGGACGCCATCATCCAGCAGAACATAGAGATCCCCGGCGGAAAAGTGGAGCAGCCCGACAAGGAATTCGTGCTGAGGACGCTGGGCCGCATACCCGGCGTAAAGGATTTCAATTCCATAGTGGTGGCCAGCGTCGGAGGCACTCCGATCCGCATTTCCGACATCGCCCGCGTGGAGGACACCGGGAAGCGCATGACCTCCGCCTCCTACCTGAACGGGAAGCCGGCGGTGACCCTGGTGGTCAAGAAACAGTCCGGCAGCAACACCGTGGAGGTGGTCAGGGACATCCGCAAGAGAGTGGAAGAGATCCAGCCGCTCATCCCCCCCGGCATAGAGACCAGGATAGTGGGCGACCAGTCCGAGTTCATCAAGGATTCCGTCAGGACCGTGGAGGAACATCTGATCCTCGGCGCCATCCTGGCCGGCGTCATGGTGCTGCTCTTCCTGGGCGATCTCAGGTCCACTCTGATCTCCGCGATGGCCATACCGGCGTCCCTGATCGCCACTTTCATCTTCCTCGATTACATGGGCTTCACCCTGAACACGATGACCCTGCTGGGGCTGACCATAGCCGTGGGACTTGTCATAGACGACGCGATAGTCATGCTGGAGAACATCTACCGCCATATGGAGGAGCACAGGATCTCCCCTTTCAAGGCGGCCATGAGCGGCGCCTCCGAGATAGGTTTCGCCATCATCGCCATGTCCCTTTCCCTGATGGTCATCTTCGTGCCGCTGGCCTACATGGGCGGCATAATAGGCCGTTTCGTGAAGAGCTACGGCCTCACTATCGCCTTCGCCATAGCGGTCAGTACCTTCGTCGCTCTGACCCTGACCCCGATGCTCTGTTCCCTGTTCCTCAAGGTGAAGACCAGCGAAAAGACCCGCCTGCAGAGGTTCACCGACCGCCTGAACGAATATCTGGCCTCCAGATACATAGTGCTGCTGGAATGGGCCCTGGCCCGGCGCAGGACCATGGTCGCCGCGTCCATCGGCATAATACTGTCGATGATCCCGCTATTCATGTTCATAGGCAAGGACTTCCTGCCTACGGACGACACGGGCAAATACCAGATAACCATTAAAGCGCCGGAAGGGACCAGCCTCGAGGTAATGAAACGCCTGTTCGCCCAGATCGAGGCCGAAACGAAGACCATCCCCTACGTGGTCACGACCCTGTCGGCCATCGGCACCGGCAACGGAGCGCACTTCGGCGGCGCCGCCGCCAACGAAGGCTACATAACGGTGGAGCTAACCGACCTGTCAAAGCGCCCCCCGCTGAAGAAGATCATGGCCGCCGCGCGCGAGATGCTCTCTAAATACACGGGACTGCGCACTTCGGTAACCCCGGCGGGCGGCTTCGGCGGCGGCGAGAAGGAATTGCAGTACGTGCTCTCGGGACCGGACCTGGACAGGCTCGCGTCCTACGCCAAAAAGGTAGAGGAGCGCCTGAAGGGCCTCGAGGGCGTGGCGGACGTGGACCTCAGTTTCTCCTACGCGAAGCCGGAGTACCGGGTAGAGATAGACCGCGACCGCGCCCACGATCTCGGAGTGAAGATCGAGGACATAGCCACCTCTCTCAGGACCCTGGTCGGAGGAGAGGAGGATATCACCAAGTACAAGGAAGGCGACGAGCTGTACCAGGTGCGCGTGCGGGCCGACAGCGTCTACCGGAACAGGAAGGATATGATCGAGGCCCTGGTAGTTCCCGCCGCCGGAGGCCGCCTGGTGCGTCTCGACAGCGTCGCCACCGTGGTCGAAGGGCTCGGACCCACCCAGATAGAGCGATACAACCGCCAGCGCAAGGTGACCATAGAGGCCAACTCGACCGGCATGCCGCTCGGGAACATGCTGAAAGAGGCCGAGAAGGCTTTCAAGGAACTTAAAGCGCCTCCCGAGTATAAGGGCGGGGCCATCGGCAGGTCCAAGGAGCTCGGCAACATGCTCATGGGCTTCCTGACCGCCTTTCTGATGGCGTTCATCTTCATCTACATAGTGCTTGCCAGCCAGTTCGAAAGCTTCGTCTACCCGATAGCCATCATAATCGCGCTTCCGCTCACCGTGCCTTTCGCCGTCATCTCGCTGTTCCTGACCGGACAGAGCGTCACTCTGTTCGGCATCATGGGCATCTTCATGCTGTTCGGAATAGTGAAGAAGAACGCTATACTGCAGGTGGATTATACCAATACCCTGCGGGCCAAAGGCATGTCCCGGCACGCCGCGTCCATAGAAGCGAACAAGACCCGGCTGCGCCCGATCCTGATGACCACCCTGACCCTGGTGGCCTGCATGATCCCGACAGCTCTCGGCACCGGCGCCGGGTCCGGCTCCAGACGCACCATGGCCTGGGTCATCATAGGCGGGCAGAGCCTCTCGCTGCTGATAACGCTGCTCATGACGCCCGTAACTTACACCCTGTTCGACGATCTGCAGGAGTGGTTCCGCAGGAAATACCGGACGAACGACGCCTGAGCGGGGGACGATATGCCCAAGAAAGCCGCCATGTTCATAGCCTTCCAGGGGTTCCGGGACGAGGAATACCTTGAGCCTAAAAAGATACTGGAAGAAGCCGGGATAAAAGTGGTTACGGTCTCCACTTCCAGGGGCCTGGCCCGGGGCAAGCTCGGCGCGACCGCGGAAGTGGACCTGACCGCGGACGAGATAGACCCGGCGGACTACGACGCCCTTATGCTAGTGGGCGGACCGGGGACGCTGGAACATCTCGACAAACCGAAAGTACACGAAATTTTCAGGAAGGCGGCGGAGCTGGGCAAAACGCTCGGCGCGATCTGCATCTCGCCGGTGGTACTGGCGCACGCCGGACTGCTCAAGGGCAAGAAGGCCACCGTTTTTCCGGACGGGGCCGCCGCGCTCGAAAAAGGCGGGGCCGTTTACACCGCGCAGGACCTGTCTACGGACGGGAACATCGTGACCGCCGACGGCCCTGCTCCGGCCGGCAAATACGCCCGCGCCCTGGTGGAGCTCCTGAAAGGTTAGCGGTCTGCTGAAAAACCCCCTTCCAGCGTCTTTTGGCCGCTTTTTGCCTTCGCCTTGGCGCCGCTCGAATTACAGTCTCTCTTCGAGAATGCTCGTCTCGCGTCGCGTCGGCTCGGCTGAAAAATCGGCTCAAAATACATCTGAGTGGGGTTTTTCAGCAGACTGTTAGAATTCCTCAGCGGGACATGGTTTTAATTCGGGAACCAAACGCACGGAAAAGCGCCGAAGAATTCACCGCCCGCCCTTCTCCAGTCCGCACGAGGCCAGCCGGTAGAAAGAACCGCAGGACATCACGCTAGCCCCCTCGGCGGAAGCCTTGGCCTGCATCTCCCTGTCGTTCGAGACCAGCACGCAGCGCACCCCGCCGCTCGCCAGAAAAAAAGCCCTTTCCAGAAGGATGTCGTCGGCCGGTCCGTCCTCGCTGAAGTGGACGGTTATGGCCTGGTTCGGCCGGCCCCGGGTCGGCCGGAAGCCTCCGTCAAAAACCACCCGGAA
This sequence comes from Elusimicrobiota bacterium, assembly GCA_022703115.1. GTDB lineage: Bacteria > Elusimicrobiota > Elusimicrobia > Elusimicrobiales > UBA9959 > YA12-FULL-51-18. Next base: position 12,008 of record JAKLEK010000003.1, on the reverse strand, counting down.
GCAGGAGGCGCTAAGGGCCTCCGTCCTGGAGACCGCGTCCAGCCAGTCCAGGAATTCCGACTCGAGCGCGTCCGGAGACCCTCCGGAGCGCCGGTCCCAGAAACTGCGCGAGAAATTAGAACCGTCTATCAGGTAGACCGTGGCCTTGGTGGAGAGACGCTTCGTCATTGCCGCCGGACCTCTAGCACGGCGATCCTGCGAGTGCCCGGCGCGATGCGAAGGCCCAGCTGGTCTATCAGCGCGCTGTTCAGGCCCGCCAGGTCCCTGGCGCCGGAAGAGAAGGAGTAGTCGTATTCGCCTTTCAGCCCGGTCTCGTCCAGGACAGGCGGGTCCAGAGCGTCCTTCAGAAGGCCGCAGAGCGCGGAGACCGGGGTTTTTTCGGCCTTGAAACCGGAAAGCCCCCCGGAAACCGAACTTTTGATCGAACTCGAACGCCTGAGGCCCTTCGGACCGGAATGGGCCGGCTTCAGCAGGTAGACCGAGGAATCCTTCTTCACCGTCCTGAACCTGAGACCCAGGGCGGACCTCAAGCCGTCCGCCAGAAAAGCCGCCAGCTCCCCGGCGCGGCCCTCCGGCAGGCGCACGCGCAGTTCGCGGGGCCGTTCCAGCTCCGTCATGACCGCGCCCGAAGCGTCTATTCTGAGCGCGTCCGCATGGAAATATCCGAGGGCGTTCAGGAGCGGGGCGTTATGGGCGTAATAATATCCCCGGCCGTACTCCGACGTCCTTTCCCCGCTGACCGGCTCTCCTATATAGAATTCAGCCTCCGGCGAGGCGCCGTTCCGATTTCCGGCGGCCTCAAAGGCCGGGGTCTGTCCGGCCAGAAGCACGTTCAAGCGCTCTTCCGTGACCTCGGACGGAACGGTGACGGCGGCGACCACCGAATCCCTGCCTATTATGACGGTATGCGGCCGGCCGAAGACGCGGTAGGCCCGGAAGACTTCGGCGCCCGTGCCTGGAGCCGCCCATACCTTGAGGGAGGTCGTACGCATGAACGCTTGCACGTCCTCCGCGGACTCGTCCGTCACCGCGATGAACACCACCGGTCTGTCCTTGAACTTCTCGGCCAGGGCGTTCAACCGCGGGATGTTCTCCACGCACGGCCCGCACCATGTGGCCCAGAACTCCAGGACTACGACCTTGCCGGCCAGCGACTCTATCCCCGCCAGCCTGGCCGCCGGGGCGTTGAGCAGTTTCGGCAGTTCCAGCCGGGGAGCCGGAGCGCCTTCCCTGACCAGGTCCGGACGCGGGGTCCGGTCGGGCCCCGAACAGGCGGCCGCCAGCAGAAGGGACCCGAACACCGCCGCTTGCAGTCTGTTTTTCATAACGTTCGCACCAGCCAGATATTTTACTAATAATAAGGCCCGTCAGGACCGCCCGCCCTTCTCAGCGCCCTTTTTGCTTTGACTCGGAATATTTTGCTATATTGCTAGCCATGGCAGCCGTCAATATCAAATTCGGCCCCGCCGGCTTCCGGGCCGTGATCGCGGACAAATTCACCATTTCCAGCCTGCGCAGACTGGCGCACGCCGCCGCGGAGCACCTGCGCGAGAACCGGGAGTACGGCTGCAAGAGCGAGGAGTATCTCCTTCACCTCAGGAACAGCGGCCAGCCCGCCCCCAAGCTCCCGCACGTGGTGATCGGGCACGACACCCGTTATTTCGCCGCCGAATTCGCAAGGAACGCGGCCGAGGCTTTCGCCGCCGAAGGGTTCACGGTACTGCTTTCCGGAGCGGAAGCCCCCACCCCGGCCGTGGCTTTCGCGGTCAGGAAGACCTTCGCCGCCGGCGGCTTCATGCTGACGGCCGGCTCGGCCCCGGCGCACTGCGGCGGGGTCTTCTGGATACCCTACTGGGGCGGCCCCGCGCTGCCCGAGGTCGCCCAGGACCTGGAACTTCGCGCCCAGGGTCTGACCATAGCCGAATCGGAAAAGATAATACCCTACGACCAGGCGGTATCATCCGGGGTCGTCAAGATCTCCGAACTCAGCGAGAACTATTTCAAGCAGCTTATCTCCCTGGTGGACGCCCCGGCCATAAAGAAGGCCGGCCTCAAGGTCGCCGCCGACCCTATGCACGGGTCCGCCGCCGCCTACCTGAGGCCGGTGCTGGAAAGGCTGGGGGTGAAGGTGACGCCTCTCCGGGAGGCCCGGGACGTGATGTTCGGCGGTTCCGTTCCCGAAATAAGCGAACCGAACCTGAAACCGCTCCGGGACGCGGTGACTAAGAACCGCCTGAACCTCGGGCTGGCCTGCGACGGGGACGCCTCGCGGTACGGCATAATCGATTCCGACGGCGCCTGGATCCCCCCAAATCTGGTGCTGGGCCTGGCCATAGAGCATCTCGCCAGGAACCGGGGCTTCAAGGGCCGGATAGCCAGGTCCCTTATGACGTCGCATTTCGCGGACGCGGTGGCCCGGCAGTACGGGCTGACCGTGCGTGAGACCCCGGTCGGTTTCCGGCACATAGGGGCCCTTCTCCGCACCGGGCAGTACATGATAGGCGGGGAGGAATCCGGCGGGCTCTCGATCGCCGGACACACTCCCGCTCCGGACGGGATACTGACCTGCCTGCTGATGGCGGACATGGCGGCCCGCGAGCGCAAGCCGCTCCGGCAGATCCTGGCCGCCCTCAGGAAAAAGACCGGTTCATTCGTCAACACTAAGACCGACATACGCGTGGACCAGGGGGTCAACCTGCCGGCCGTCATAGAGCGGCTGACCCATCGCCCGCCGCTCAGTCTCGCGGGAGCTTCGGTCTGGCGAATAGACCACACCGACGGGTTCAAGTTCATAATGAAGGACGGAAGCTGGCTGGGCCTGCGGCCTTTCGCGGCCGAACATTCCGCCGAGATCTACGCGGAAGCGTCGGAAAAGGCCAGGATGGACGCGCTGGTCCAGTCCGGGATCAAGATCATAAACGGCAAATTTTGAAAGCGGGAAAGCGGAAAAAACGGAGCATAAACAGGAGACCACCAACATGGACGCTAAAATAAAGAAAGTCATTTCCAGGGAAGTGCTCGACTCCAGGGGTTTCCCCACGGTGGAGACGGACGTTCACCTGACCGACGGCTCTTTCGGCCGCGCGGCGGTGCCGAGCGGGGCCTCCACCGGAGCCCACGAAGCCCTCGAACTGCGCGACGGCGGGAAGCGCTACGCGGGAAAGGGTGTGGTCAAGGCCGTGGAGAACGTCTCCGGAGTCATAGCCCCGGAAATATCCGGCCTGAAGGCCGATCCCGTGAAGATAGACGAGCTCATGCTGGACCTGGACGGGACCCAGACCAAGTCCAAACTGGGCGCTAACGCCATCCTCTCCGTGTCCATGGCCCTCGCCCGCGCGGCGGCGGACTCCGCCGGCCTCCCCCTCTATTCCTACATCCGCAAGGCGTACGGCCTCAAGCACAAGAATTACCTGATACCCGCCCCCATGCTCAACATCGTCAACGGCGGGAAGCACGCCGACAGCGGCATAAACATCCAGGAATTCATGATAATCCCGACCGGCGCCGCCAAGTTCTCCGAGGCCATCCGCATGGGAGCGGAGATATACCACACCCTGAAATCCATCCTCTCCAAGGGCGGCTACACGGTATCCGTCGGCGACGAAGGCGGTTTCGCCCCGAAGATCTTCACGCACGAAGCCGTGATAGAGACCATATGCAAGGCGATCAAGGACGCCGGCTACACCTTCAAGGAGGTGCAGATCGGCCTGGATTCGGCGGCCAGCGAGTTCTACCAGAACGACCGCTACGTCTTCGAAAGCTCGAACCTCACCTACCAGGAACTGACCGCCAAATACTCGGAATGGAAGAAGCACTTCCCCCTCATCTCCTACGAGGACCCTCTCGCCGAGGACGACTGGGACGGCTGGGAACACATGACCAAGCATCTGGGCAAGAAGGCCCGGATCGTGGGCGACGACCTGTTCGTGACCAATCCCACCCGCCTGAAGCGCGGCATAGAGGAAGGCATCGGCAACGCCATCCTGATAAAGCTCAACCAGATAGGCTCCCTTACCGAAACGGTCAGGGTGATAGAGATGGCCCACAAGGCCGGTTTCGCGACCATAATCTCTCATCGCTCCGGCGAGACCGAAGATCCGTTCATAGCGGACCTGGCAGTCGCCACCAACGCGGGCGCGATAAAGACCGGAGCGCCCTGCCGCTCGGAGCGGCTCTCGAAATACAACCAGCTCATAAGGATAGAGGAAGAGCTGGGCAAGAACGCCAAGTACGCCAAGGACCAGGCCTTCAGGGTATAAAGAGGCAAGGCGGCTGTCGGAGGCGCGGTAACACAAAGGGAGGCCGGTACACTTTGTGGTCCCGCGCCTCCGCCGCTTTCAGACAATGAAGCTCAACCCGCGCAGGATAAAGCTGAAATACGTGATCTTCGCGCTGCTGGCGGCCTTCCTGCTAGGCAACAGGGGGTTCAGGAGCCTGGTCCGCAACGCCCTGGAGTACAGAAAGCTTCAGAAGCAGAAAGCCTCCCTTGAACTGGAGAAGGCCGGGCTGGAAAAGGACCTGCGCGCGATAAAAGCCCCCGGCATGGTGGAGCAGGCCGGGCGAAGCAAACTGGGGCTTCTGCGGCCGGACGAGATCGAATACCGTTTCAAGCCGCCGGCGAAAGACCGCTGAGGCGGGCCCCCGGGACGCTATGGAGATAGAACAGATCAAGGTGGGTCCGATGGCGAACCTCTGCTACGTTCTCTGGGAGGAGGGCGGCGGGGCGGTCGTGATCGATCCGGCCTGGCAGCCGGAAGCGGTGGACGGCTTTCTGTCAGTAAAGGGCCTGCGCCCGGAGCTTCTCCTGCTGACCCACGGCCATCCGGACCACGCCAACGCCGCGTCCTACTTCATGAAGAAATACGGAGGACTGGCGCTGACCCTTCACTCCGCCGACGCTTTTCTGCTGGACGCGGGCATGGAACCGGTGCGGTTCGTAGGGGACGGGGAGGAACTTTCCGCCGGACGGATCAGGATAAGAACGCTCCACACGCCCGGCCACACCCCGGGCTCCGTCTCCTATCTCGCCGGCGGCGCGGTCTTCACCGGAGACACTCTGTTCGTCGGGCAGTGCGGACGGGCCGACCTGCCGGGGTCGGACCCGCGCGAGCTGCGCCGCAGCCTTCTTAAGCTGGCCGAACTGCCCCCCGATACCGCCGTCTACCCCGGACATTCGTACAACGGCAGCCGTTCCACGATCGGCGCCCAGAAGGAACGCAACATCTTCATGAAGCTGGCCGCCAGGGGAGAGGCGGAGTTCGTAAAAGCCGCGGTCTGAGCCCGCCGGCGCGCCTCCTTATTATGCATCCCTTCCTGTTCCAGATCGGCGGGTTCAAGCTGCCGGCCTACGGCCTGATGGTCGCGGCCGGCTATACGGCCGCGATCCTCTATCTTCGGTTCACCCGCGGCGCCTTCTCCCTTACGCGCGATCAGGAGGCGGACCTGATCTTCTACCCGGCGGCCGCCGGCATACTCGGCGCGAAGGCGGTCTTCGCCGCCACCTATTGGACGACCTTCGGCCCGGACACGGCCGCCAGGCTATCCTACGTGCTGCGCAACTTCCAGTACGGGTTCGTTTTCTACGGCGGACTGGCGGCCGGAGCCGCGGCCTTTTTCTTCTACTGCCGCCGGAAAGGCCTGGACCCGCTCCGGACCGCGGACCGTTTCGTTCCGGCCCTGCCGCTCGCCCACGGCTTCGGACGGATAGGGTGCTTCCTGGCCGGCTGCTGCTACGGCCGGCCAACCGGCGCCGGACCCCTTTCGGTCTCTTTCACCGATCCGATGTGCGAGGCGGCCTCGGCCTATCCCGGCCTGCCGCTGCACCCGGTGCAGCTCTACGAAGCCGCAGGGAACTTCCTCATCTTCGGCGCTCTCGCGCTTATGTCGCGCCGGAGCGAAAGGCCGGCCCGGGGAACCGCGCTGTACGCCTATATTCTGGCTTACGCGGCCCTCAGGTTCCTGACCGAGTTCCTGCGCGGCGACGACAGAGGCGGCGCGTGGCTCGGGCTGTCCCCCGCGCAGACGGTTTCGCTGCTGGCTGCGGGGGCGGCGTTCTTCATGATGGCTAGAAAGAGGGAACGATGAAATCCAACTCAATGATCTTCGAAGGTTCGCCGGAACGGCTGGACGTCTTCATAACCCGCTCGGAGACGGGGCTTTCCCGCGAATTCGTAAAACGCCTGATAACCGAAGGCCTGGCGCGGGTCAACGGGAAGCCGAGAAAACCCTCCTTCCTGCTCGGTCCGGGAGACTCCGTGGAGATCTTCCTGCCGGAGCGGGAAGGACAGAAGAAGGAACCGGCCGGGCTGGACGCGATCCTGCTGCACGAGGACAAGGCCCTGCTGGCCGTGAACAAGCCCTCCGGCCTGCCGGTGCATCCGAACGATTCGAACTGGGAACGGCGGCCGGAGACCTGCCTGCTCTCCGAACCCACGCTGGTTTCGCTGCTCCTGAAAGCCCGCCCCGAGCTGGGGGACGGCGCCCTGCCCCGTTTGGGCCTGGTACACCGGCTCGACAGGGACACCAGCGGGATAATGCTGATAGCCAAGACCCCGGAAGCCCAGACCGCCCTGCAGGACCAGTTCAGGGAACGCCTGGTGGAAAAGACCTACGTGGGAGCGGTCGGCGGCGTGCCGGAGAAGAAGACCGGCTCCATAGACGCCCCGATAGGCAGGGCCTCCGGTTTCAAGAAGATAAAGGTGTGGGAATACGGCAGAGAGGCACAGACGGATTTCAAGGTGCGCGAGACCACCGCCAAACACGCCCTGCTGGAAGTATACCCGCGCACCGGCCGCACCAACCAGATAAGGATACATCTGGAATTCGCCGGTCATCCGATAGTAGGGGACCGCTTATACGGAGGGGAAAAGGCGGCCCGCCTCCTGCTTCATTCCCTCAGGATCGTCTTCACGCATCCGTCCACGGGCGCGGCCAGGACCCTGGAAACCGGCCTGCCGGACGATTTCCGTTCCGAGTGGGAGAGGATAAAGAAGGAAGACCGGCGCGCCGGCGGACGCTGAGCCCCGGCCCCCGGGAGGCTTTCTAGAACCTGGAAACGGAAGCGAACAGGCGGAAATCCATGCGCTGGAACAGGCTGTTCTTCTTCTCGAGTTCGGAGAGGGCTTTTTCGTCCACGCGCTTTTCAAGGACCTCGGTCAGCAGCCGGGCCGCGTTCGAGGAATGTTCATCCACCCTCTCGGACGCGTAGCGGGAGTGCGAACCGATGTACATGAGGAAAGGCCAGTCCGAACTCTGGGCCAGCAGGACCTCCCGCGCGGCCTGGTTCAGCGCCCTGAGCGTCAGGCCCGTCAGGTCCTGGTTGGCGAAATGGTTGGCGGTCTCTATCATCATGTCCGTCACCGAAAGGACCGCGGGGTAGATGCGGTCGTTGGAATCGTTGATCCAGGGGTCGAAATAGCCGTTCTCCCCCCATGAGGATATTCCCGGATTGAGCGTCGCCGGTTCCGGACACGAGTTCAGGTACTCTCCGGGCGTCACCAGCTGTATCGGCAGCCGCTCCTGCCTTATCTTCCTTATCATGCTCTCCAGGAAAGCCGGGCCCTCGAACCACCAGTGCCCGAACAGCTCCGCGTCGTAACAGCCCGTTATAACGGGTCTGATCCCCCTGGAGGAATGGATCTCGTCCGCCTGGCGCATGCGCCTCTCAAGGAAATCGGCGGCGTGGCTCTCCGCCACGGCCCTGGCCTCGTCCGGGTCGTAGTACTTCTTGGCCGACAGGTCCCCGCCGCCGGTTATCCGGTGGTACTTGAAACCAAGGGGCCTCCGCGCCCCGTCCTGGCCGAGATAAGGCCTTATGTAGTCGTAATCCGCGTCGTAACCGAGGTCCCTGTAGAATTCGCGATAGGCCGGATGGCCCGGATAACCGAATTTGGCGCTCCAGACCTCTTTGGATGAATCCGCGTCCCTGGCGAAAACGTTTATCCCGTTCGGAGCGCGGTAAGAGGCGTAGACTCCGTTCTTCGCGGCCGCCTCCGAAGCGCCAAGCGAGTGGGACTCGGTAAAGATGTATTTGAAACCGGCGAGCTTCAGGTACGACAGCACGCGGGGGTCGTAAGCGCATTCCGGCAGCCAGAAGCCGGAGGCCTTCGTGTTGAACCTGTCCAGATAGTCCTCGGCCGCGGCAGCTATCTGGGCGCGAAGCGCCTCCGGATGGGACAGCGTCGGCAGGACCGCGTGGGTGGCGGAGGTCGTGATTATCTCGATGTGCCCGGAATGCTGCAGACGCTTCAGGGGCGTTATCAGATCGCCGCTGTACTTGTGTATCATGGCTTCGGCCTGTCCGTACAGACCGGCGTAAAGCTGAGCTATTTTAAGAAGGGCGGGATCGTCGGCGGCGCGCGCGAGCTCCTTCTCGGCCAGCTCCAGCCTGGAGCCCACGTAGACGCGCAGCTTGCGCTCGAGCTGGTCGTTCTCCAGCATCGCGCCCAGAGTGGGAGAGATGGAGATGGTTAGGCCCGGCCGGATGCCGTCCGCCACCAGGCGGTCCAGCATGGAAATAAGCGGGACGTAGGTCTCCACCACCCCCTCGAAGAACCAGTTCTCTTCCAGGAAATCAGGGTGTTCGGGATGGCTGACGTACGGCAGATGGGCGTGAAGGAGGAAAATGACGGACGCTTTGGGCCTCATAGCTTCGCGTCCTGCAGGAATTCGGAGCTGGCGTAGCCGGACGAGAGGCCGGGAAGCGCCGACGCGACCGGGGTCAGGACCGAAGGGCTTTCCAGCAGTTTCTCCCGGGAACCGTCCTTCCTCGACGCGTACACGAACGCCGTGCAGGACCTGCCCTCCGCCGGCGGCTTCATGAAAAGCCTTTGCGAATCCCACGGGACGGAGGCTTCCGCCGAGATGTTCCTGTCGTCCGAAGCCGTCAGCCTTACCAGGACCTCTCCGGAATACGTTCCGGACCTGAAAGCTTCCGCGGAAGCCGGGCTCCATGTCCAGCAGACGAAAACGGAAGACGGGTTCCTGACCAGAAGATAGGCCCTGTCGTTAGTTCGGATGCGGCCGGTGATTTCCGTCATAGGATAGAAGCCTAAAGCGCGGCAATGATAATCTACAAAATTTGGCCCTGATTAAAAACCTTTTTTTCCCGGCCGGCGGACCTTTTTATATAATTATTTATCTGAACAAGGCAGAGGACGAAGGAGGCAGCATTATGCAGTTCGACACGCTTAAATTCGCCGACGAAGAAGTCGCCGCTCTTATAAAGGAGAACCGCCTGCTCAGGCCGCGGGTCCTCCGCTCGGCCCAGGAACCGGTCGCCGACATCGACGGCAAACGCGTCGTCAACCTGACCTCCAACAACTACCTGGCCCTGGCCAACCACCCCGAAGTGAAAAAAGCGGCCGTGGCCGCGATCGAAAAGTACGGCACCGGTTCCGCCGCGGTCCGCACCATAATCGGCACGATGTCCATACACGAGGAGCTGGAGGAAAAATTCGCCGCCTTCAAACGCGCCGACGCCGCGATCCTGTTCCAGTCCGGCTTCACCTCCAACGTGGCCGTATGCCAGTCCCTGATCTCCGCGCCGGAGGACCTGCTCATTTCCGACGAACTGAACCACGCCTCCATCATTGACGGGGCGCGTCTGGCCAAGGGCCCCAGGAAGATCTACAGGCACAAGGACATGAAGCACCTGGAGGAGATCCTCGGCTCGCCCGAGGCCCGCAAGGCCAGGCGCAAGATGGTCGTCACGGACGGCGTGTTCTCCATGGACGGCGACATAGCCCCGCTGGACGAGATAGTCGCCCTTGCCGGCAGGTACGGCGCCTTCGTCATGGTGGACGACGCCCACGCCAGCGGCGTCATAGGCGAACAGGGCCGGGGCACGGTTAACCATTTCGGACTCGACGGGAAGGTGGAGATACAGATAGGGACCCTCTCGAAGGCTTTCGCGGCCGTAGGGGGCTACGCCGCCACCACGCGCAGCCTGCGCGATTATCTCGGCAGCGTCGCCAGGCCCTTCCTTTTCTCCAGTTCCCAGCCGCCGTCCGTAGCCGCCACCTGCCTGGCCGTCCTGGACATCCTCCTCAAAGAGCCGGCCCGGCTCAAGAGCCTGTGGGACAACACGGCCCTCTTCAAGGAGGAGCTGAAGAAAGCCGGCTTCGACACGGGCTCGTCCGTGACCCCGATAACGCCGGTGATGGTGGGAGACACGGAAAAGGCCCTGAAATTCTCGCGACGGCTGTTCGAGGAGGGCGTCTTCGCCCTGGCCATAGGTTTCCCCACCGTTCCGAAAGGTAAGGAACGCCTGCGCACCATAGTGACCGCCGGGCACACGGTGAAGGATATAGAGTTCGCCGCGGAGAAGTTCAAGAAGGCCGGGAAAGAACTGGGAATAATCTAGCGGCCGACCGGTCAGTGTCTGAAGTGCCTGACCCCGGCCAGCAGCATGGAGGCGTTCTTCATGTCGCAGAACCGGGCGCACAGAAGGTCTTCCCGCCAGCCGCCGGGCTGTATCACCGCGCTGACCCCGGACATCAGCGCAGCCTCAAGCGCCTTCAACGGCAGTGCGGCGTCGCACGCCATCACCAGAGGCGCCTTTCCGTCCAGGATCGGGTGTTTGCTCCTGAATTTCCCCACCGCCCCCAGCACCGCGTCGCAGGTGGAGCTTTCCGCCGCGCTGACGGCCGCCACGGAACCGCCGGAAGCGAGCACCACGGCGTAGGTCTTCGCGTACCTGGAGGTCCTCCAGGCCAGTTTAAGGGAACGCAGTTCCTCCTCGGACGGCTTGCGCCTGGTAACGCACTGCGGTTCCTGGCCCATAAGGGTCTGGTCCTTTGACTCTATCAGCATCCCTCCGGCCACGGAATAGACCCCGATCTCGTGCGGGGAGACCACCGGAGCGGGCATGACTATGACTTTCAACCCCTCTTTAGAGCGCAGCATCGCTAGGGCTTCTTTTCCGTAATCGGGAGCGACCACGCTCTCGATGAACACTTCCTTGACGGCCGCGGCGGCCTCTTCGTCCACCTGCCTGTTGAACGCGGCCGTGCCGCCCGCCGTTCCGGCCGGGTCCGACCTGCAGGCGCCGCGCAGGCAGTCGGCCGGACGGGCCGCCATGCAGACCCCGGCCGGCCTGGCGTGCTTGGAAATTACGCACACAGGTTCCTCGAATTCGGAGGCCAGTTCGAAGGCCGTGTCCAGGTCCAGATAATGGTTAAGGTTGAACTGTCCGCCCGCCAGTATCCTTGCGGAATTAAGACCTCGCGGCCTCGCGCCGCTCAGCGAATAGAAAGCGGCTTTCTGATGCCGGTTCTCCCCGTACGCCAGGTCGGAGACCTTTTTCAGGCTCAGGACCAGGTCCTCCTCCAGCAGGTCCGGGGTCTCCGAAAGGTACTGGGCGACGGTGGCGTCGTAAGCGGCCAGGTAGCGCCAGGCCTTCGCCGCCAGACGCCGCTTCTCCTCCGGTTCCAGCCCTCCGGCGGAGCGCAGCGCCTCCAACGCCGGACCGTAATCGTCCGGCCGGCAGAGGGTTATCACGTTCTCGAAATCCCTGGCGGAAGCGCGCAGGACCGAGGCGTTCGCCTGGTCCAGGTAGCCGGAAAGCTCGCCTACGGCGAAGTCCTCCTGGCTGACTATATTGGCTATCGGGTACAGGTTGGCGGCCACTACGTAGAATCCGGGGACCTCGACGCCGTTCTCGGACAGGACGGCGCCGCGGCCGGAAATCGCCTTCAGGACCGAAACCGGGACCGGCGGAGAGTAGCGTATCTCCTCGGCCTCCACTTCCGCGTCCCGGAGGACCTTGAAAGTGGAGCCGGAGGAATAGATCTCGAAACCGAGTTCGCTAAGGCCGCGCGCCAGGTCCGCTATTCCGGTCTTGTCGTATACGCTCAAGTACGCCGTCTTATCCATAATGCCCGCCGGCAGTATATTTGACAAAAAAAACGCGGCCGAGTCTATCCGGCGCGGGAGCGGGAGGCAGGGGAACCGGAAAAGCGGGACCGTCCGGAGGCCGGGTGGACTACGCTACCCTGTCGTGTGTTCGT